>JBEULO010000063.1:0-4205 GCA_041287225.1 Thermoproteus sp. | reverse complement strand
CTCCGGCGGGACGTCCGGCGGGTCGAAGACGTCATATATGACGAAGCGGCGCGCCTTGACTTGGTTGGGGGCCAAGGCCTCTCGACTTTAACTTCGGAACACTCCACGTTCGGACCTCGATAGGCGCATTTTAAGATTTTGGGAACATTTATATACATCTATCGACAAACGCATAATGAAGATAGCAATTGCCTCAACTAAAGAGGGGTATGTATTTGAGGGCCACTTCGCCCACGCGCCCATATTAGGATATACCTCTACGAGGGCGCCGGCCAGTTGATGCTTGTGGAGGAGCGAAAGAACCCGCTAGGCGACGTCCCCGACGTGGACATAGAGCCCCACGGGGGACATATGCACGGGCCTGCTAAATACGCGTGGCTTAGAGAGAGGGTCCTGCCCGACGTAGACGCCGTAATAGCCGCGGGGGCCTGCCAGACCAGCCATAACTACTTCTCCTCACAGGGCGTCAAGGTGCTCTACGTGGATCCGATCCAAGTGGAGCTCCTCGAAAAATATATAAAGGAAAACCCTGCAGATTTTGAAAATATACTCAATTCGATATGAAATATACTTCCAGAAAGACTCAAATTGCATTTCGAGGAAGGCACATGCCCCTCTCAATAGGGACAAAAGCTCCAGATTTCGGACTGCTAAACGAAGAGCTCAAACCGGTGAGGCTATCAGAGGTGCTCGAGAAGGGGAGGCCAGTGATACTGCTGTTCTTCCCAGGCGTGTTTACGTCTGTGTGCACAAAGGAGCTGTGCACATTTAGAGACAAGATGGCGCTACTCAACAAGGCCGACGCAGAGGTCTTAGCGATCTCGGCGGACAGCCCCTTCGCCCTTAAGGCCTTCAAGGACGCCAATAGGCTTAACTTCTCGCTCCTCTCCGACTACAACTGCATAGTGGTCGGTATGTACGACGTGGTCCAGGCAAACTTGCTGGGGCTTCCGCTGTGTCATCTGGCCAAACGCGCCGTCTACATCATCGACAAGGACGGCGTCATTAGGTGCGTCTGGCACACAGACGGCCCCAGGAACGAGCCGCCTTACGACGAGATCATCAAAGAGGCCGAGAAGATAGCCAGCTCTTAAAGCCTATTTTCCGGGACTACCAGCTGCTGGTGGTACTACCAGCTCATTTCAAGTTGAAGCCTAGGAGAGGCTGGAGGAGCTCTACGACTTCGAGGAGAAGCTACGAAGGCTCGACGCCGGCTATAAAAACGCGCGCGTAGTCGCGGTGCTGAGGCTTAGGAGGATGGGGAAGTCCAGCTTAATGAAGACGTTCCTCAACGCGTATCGAATACCTCTCTGTTGACCTCAGGAGGGCTATCGCCGAGCAAGGCCGGGTCGCCAAGGGCGTTGTTCTTACCGCGCCGCATCGGAGCCACTGGCGGAGAGACAAGCAGGAAGGCGTATAGACGCGGTAGTCACCCCGCGCTGGCGGCGCAAGTCTAGACGATGAGCTGGCCTACCCTTATGATACGGCCGCTACTGGGATCCACCGCGAAGCCGAGCCTCTCCAGCGCGATTACTCCGACCAGCACATCGAAGGGGGGAGACTCCAATACCTCCACCCACACATACGCGGACTCGCCAAATAGGGACAGCTTCGCAGGTGCCACGGCTACTTTTATCTTGCGCCCGTCCGCCAAAACTCTCTCTGCCTCGCCCACCGGCGCGAGGCCCAGCTCTTTAGCCACCTTAGAGCTGACCAAAACCTCTCCGTTGAAGCCGGTGTCAACCAAGGCGTAGTACCGCCTCCCGTTGATTTCCACGTCGGCGAACGTGAGGCCCATGGAGGGCGATAGAGTTACTATTTTATCCTTTTCCAATACCTCATGGCGTCTTTCAGCACGGCCGACTTGGCCTCTGCCAACTCCTCCGGCGTATAGGGGAGTACATCCAGCGAGACGGGCAGGTCGAGCCTCGCCTCAACCTTAGCCAAGAACTCCAGCCTCCTCAGCCAGAACATGCCGCGGAAGCTGGGGGACACCAGCACTATATCCACGTCGCTGTCCCACAGCCAGTCCCCCCTAGCCCACGAGCCGAACAGATAGGCCGCCTCAACCACCACGCCTGTCTTTTCCAGCTCCTCGATGAAGCGCCTCACGTGCTCAACAACTTTCTCCTCTCCCATAGGCCAGAGAGGCCAGTCTTACCAACTCGGAGGCCACCTCCACGGCATATTCAGCCTCGCGCCTTGTGAACAGCTCGGAGGGCGGACCCCCCGCGGCGTCTGGATATCTAGAAGTCGCGTAGTACTTAGTCAACACGGCGAGGCCTTCGACGAGATTTAGAACAGCTCCGCGCCTCCCGCACTCAGCTCCCGGTAGAGCTCCACCAAGTTGTGTTTCTTCGGGGGCTTGCGCCTAAGGGAGACGTAATACTTCAATGCCTTCTCCGCGGCCTGATGTGTGTGAAACGCGGCGAGGTTGTAAATGCCGCCTTGAAGCAAATATTTGGCCGCGGCGCATTCCCTCGCCGCCTCTAACAACCACACCCAAGCCCTCCTCCCTCAGGTCTGAAGCGTAATAACATTTTTAAAAGGATTTGTGCGGGTATGCGTATTTACGGGGGCTAAGCGGCTCCTCGTAGTCCCCGCAGTTCTAATAGGCGCTGGGGTCGTGGCCTGGATCCTCGCCGGCGGGGCGAGGGTGGGCTACCCCTCCGACTTAAACGCCTTGAAGCGGGCGCTTGAACGCGAATTCGGCGACGTCTACGTGGACAGGATGGGCGACCTTATGTTAGTAAAGGGGAAAGCGCTGTTCTTCACAATATCGGCGCGCGTCGACTGCGCCTCTGGCAGACACAGCCTCAGCCGGCCTTGGGCCATCCCCCCTCGCCCTCCTCTTCATCCCCGGGCTGGGCTTATTCGCCCTCCTTCTGCTCCTCTGGCTCGCCGACAAGGCAGATGCCTTTAGACAAGTGTTGAGAGAGGTCTCTAATCTCTAAGCCCCCGCCGTCTACAGGGATCACCGCCCCCGTGACCCAACTGGCCTCGTCTGTGAACGACCAGACTATCACTTTCGCTACCTCTTCAAGCGGGGCCTGCGGAGATCCCAACTGCGGCGTTGCGTATTGCCTGTCGGGCTTGAAGTCTTTAGCCCTCCGGGGGCCACCGCATCGACTCTTATCCCCCTCTCCAGTAGGTCTCTAGCCAGCGCCTCGGCGGCTTTGGCCAAGGCGGCCTTAGAGGCCACATAGGCCAGGTGGTTGCGCCATAGGGCGTAGGTGCCGCCCGTGGCGGCCGTCAGGACTATAGAGGAGCCCCTACCATCAGCGGGAGGAACGCCTTCACCGCGTACAAGTGGGCCTTTAGGTTCCGCGACAACATGTCCTCGAGGGGGCTCCCGTCCAGCTCCTCGACACCGCCGGCCACATAGCCGCCGGCGGTGACCACCAAGCCGTGTATCTGCCCGAAGGCCCTCTTGACCTCCTCCGCCGCCGCGAGGGCCTCCTCCAGCGTGGGCGCCGACGCGGAGGGGGCCGTAGCTCGACATGGCCGCGCGTAGCTCCTCTAAGAACTGTTTATTCCTCGCAAAGGCGTAGACCGACGCGCCCTCCCTCAGGGCGAGGTAGACCACGGCCGACCCCAAGCCGGGGCCTACGCCCACAACGACCACATTCCTGCCGTTAAGTCTCATGTCCTAATATCGATTGGGATTAATACCTTTACGGGTCGATGCGTGTAGTATCTGGTGCTTCTCTCTCGATAATTCCAACAATTATGTCCGCCACCGTAATAGGTATATGCGCATAAGGGCATAGACTTGAGGAAAATTGTCGAAATGGCTTGGATGAGGCCAGGGGAGCCGGACGTTTCTAGGACGTAATAGCGGCGACTTTGGGGGCGCGAGCTCTCGTCAGCCGCGATGGCACGTAGAGGCGCCGCGGCCTCTATCCGGCGCAACAGCTCAGCTTCTCTACGTCCTTCTCAAACGAGAGGGCGGCCAGTCTCAAGGCCTCGCCGAAGGAGGGAAACGCAGAGACTAAATCGGCTATATCGCCTACATGCATACCTTTAGCTATCGCCAGGGCGAATACGTGTATCAACTCTTCTGCGTTGGGGGCTGCTACCACCGCGCCGGCTATCTTGCCCCCTCTCACGGAGAGGCGCCAGGTCTCCGGATATGTGTTTACTTTGACGAAGCCAATAGTCCTCTTGGACGTCCATGCCCCCACCTCGCCTCCGCCCGGGCGCCC
>JBEULO010000062.1:0-4399 GCA_041287225.1 Thermoproteus sp. | reverse complement strand
TACACGCCCCTCTTGCCCTCCATGAACCTCCTGACGAGCCACGTCTTGCCGATTCGCCTCCTGCCGTATATCACCACTAAATGGGGCTTGTCCTCCCGCCAGAGCGCCTCCAGGAAGTCCAGCTCCTCCTCTCTATCTACAAACACAAGAAAATTTTCTTCAGTATTTAAATCTTCAAGATCTAAATCTTGTATGCTAGGCCGCGGAGAGAAGGCCTCGGGCCGTCGAAGGCGCGTTAGGACAAATAGACGCCTGGCCTTAGGGGCAACGCGGCGCGCTTCTTGCCGCCTAGGTCGGGAGCCGACTCGTCGTCCGACCTGTAGACCTCCACCTCAAGGCCCAGCTCCTTGGAGAGATAGGCCTTGAGCTCCGTCAGCGTTGAGTATTCGTCGAATCCTTCCACCTCGGCCACCAAGGCCTTGAGGTCTTCGTCGAGCTGTTTCATCGAGTCGAATAGCCTCTTGGCTATCCCCCCCGGCGCGCCGGCCGAGACGAGCTCTCTGACGTCGTGCGCCTTCACGGCGGCTTTCGCCAAGGCGAAATTGGCGTTGACGTAAATAACGGCCCTTTTGGCGTCTTTAACTAACTCCTTCAACTTAGTCACGTCTTCTATCAAGCGGTCCGCATAGCGCATAGCCAATAACGCCTCTCTGTCGACCTTCAAGGCGGGCCAAGGCGCCTTGGCCGCAAAGGGCTCCCCGCCGAGCTTCTCCCACAACTCCTCGGCGAGGTGCGGCACAAAGGGCTCCATGGCGACCGCCCAGGCCTTCAACACGTCTATTACGGCCCTGCTGGGAGTCTCGACCATGGCCAAATAGCGCTCGAAGGCTTTCCGCATGTCATATAGGACGTAAACGGCCGCCTGCCTCACGGCCACTTCATCCAGGGCCTTGGCGGCCTTTTCGAACAGCAGAGCGGCCTCGGACCGCAACCACCTCTCCGGAAGGCCCTCCCCGCTCCTTAGGGCCCTCTCGGCCGTCCCGACTATCAAGGCATAGATATCCTCTAGGTGTTTCGCCACGGACTTCGCGGCGGCCGCCCTGAAGTCGAGGTCTTGTTCCACCTCGGCCGATACTGCGAGCGTAGCTCTGAGGGGATCGGCGCCGAATTGGTCCACGGCCTTGCCTAAAGCCAAGACGTTCCTCTTGGATTTCGACATCTTCTCGCCCTCCACTAGAACCCAGCCGTTGGCCACTATCTGTCTGGGCCAAAGCTCTTTGGGGAATATGGCGGCGTGATTGAACACGAAGAAGGTGAGGTGGTTCGGTATTAGGTCTTTGCCCGAATTCCTCGAGTCGAGGGGGTACCAATAGGCGAACTCCTCTCTAATTGCCTTTAACGCCTCGGGGCCCGCCCCTATCCTTCTGGCCACCTCTACGGGGTCGCCTCTGCCCAGAAAGACGTAGTCCCAGAACTCCTCCGTCAATTGTTCCGGCTTGAGGCCGAACTCCCTTATCCTCTTTATTACGGCGTAATAGGCCATATATATCGTGGAGTCGCTTAGGCTTTCTATTATCCATGTGGGGTCCCAAGGCAACGGAGTGCCCAGCCCCCTAGTCCTCGCGCAAGCTCTCTTGTCCAGCCAGTCTATCGTGGCCTCGAATTGCGCGCGGGCCTCCGGCGGTATTATCCTCATAGAGGACAGAAGCTCCTTGGCCGCCCTCTTCCAATTGGGGTCTCCGTAGTTCAAAAACCACTGGTCCTCCAACACCTTCACCACTATCTCGGTCCCGCACCTACAATAGACCGGCTTGTTCATTATCTCGTACATCCTCCCCCCTATGCCGGCTGCCTCCATCCACGCCTTTATCTTATCTCTGGCCTCCCTCACGGGCGCCCCGGCCACAAAGGCCGCGAAGAAGCCCCTCACCAAAGAGCGCGCCGGCTCCTGCAAGTGGAGGCCCACCCTATCGACCACGTCGCGCCTCATGTAGCCCTTGTTGAACTCGGCCATGTATACCTCCCTAGTGGCCTCCTCGAGCCTTACGTCCTTCTGGCCGGAGATACCCATACGTTCCACGACCTCCTTCGCCGGATATTCGCCGTAGCCCTCCACTACTATAAGCGGCACCATGCGCACTTCGCCCAGCTCCTTAAGGGCCACGTAGTCGTAAGGCGCATGGGCCGGCACGGACATCACCACGCCGGTCCCCGTCTTGACGTCCACAAAGGCGGCAGGATATATCGGCACGAGCTCCCCCGTCACGGGGTTGCGCGCCTTACGGCCCACAAAGGCGGAGCCTCTGGCCCTCTCCACCACCTTCACCTTCATCTGGAAGGAGAGCCTAAAGGCCGCGTCGAGGCCCAACACCATCTTGCGTCCGTCTACTTCGGCTATCGCGTAGTCCTCATCTGGGTTTATCCAGAGGTTCGTGACGCCCAGCACAGTCTCGGGCCTTAGAGTGGCCGTGGGGTATATGAGGCCGTCCTCCCCCTCGAAATATATCAACGTCCATTCGCCGATATCGGGCTCCTTGTCGTCTTTAGTGTCGTGGGCCCCCACGGGCATTTGGTGTTTTGGACACCAGCCCACCGGATGTTTGCCTCTGACCACAAGCCCCTTGTCCGAAAGCTTCTTGAACTGCCACCTAATGAACTGTTGGTATTCGGGGTCTATGGTGGTGAACTCCCTCGTCCAGTCGATAGAGAGCCCCATCTTCTTCATGTACTGTTTGGAGAGCTCTCTGAAGTAGTCGGCGAGGAATAGAGGGTCTCCCATCCTCTTCAACGCCTCTTCGGGGACGTCGTATATGACCTTGAAGTCCTCCATGGCGTGTATGTCGCCCGCCGCTATGGCCTCGGCGACTGTCAATATGGGCGTCCCCGTATAGTGGAAGCCCATGGGGAATAGGACGTTGTACCCTTTGTGGCGGTAATAGCGGGCCAATATGTCGGCGATAAGGTACGTCCTGCCGTGGCCAATATGTACGGCGCCGTTGGGGTAGGGATACGCCGCCGTGACGAAGAACTTAGGCCTCCCAGGCTCCGGCGACGGCTCGAAGACATGGCCCTCGGCCCAACGCCTCTGCCACTTGTCCTCAATGGCGCGAAAGTCCATAGGGCCCTCAACGCCCGGAAATTTAATAATATTCCGCCGCCGGGCCGCTTAACGGCGTTGCATATAGGGGTATTCGGGGCATTTCCTCACGATCTTCTTGCTCGCGGCAATGCCGACCTCTAGCAACACTGCGAACGGCAAGAACGTCAAGAACACAGAGATCAACGTCGCGTCCGGCGTGAATATCGCTATTATTATCAACGAGACCGCATATATGACTGGCCTATAGCTCGCGAGCTCCCAGGGGTTGAGCATACACAGCTCCGACAGGACGGCCACCACGACAGGCGCCTCGAAAAACACGCCGGACCAAAGCGCGATTTGTATTATAGTATCTATCACCGAGCCTATATTGAAGACCGGAGTGACGCCCGGCAGGACGCTCGATATGTCTATTAGAAATCTGAGGAAGTAACGCGAGATGAGGCCGAGCCCGTATAGGTTGCCCAAATAGAACAACAAGACGCCGTAGACTAGGTACCTCCTCACAGCTCTAATCTCGTGGGGGTACAGCGCGGGCTTTATGTAGGCCCATATCTCGTATACCAAATAGGGCACTACTATCAACACCGTGAAGTAGAGCGAGACGTAGAGCAAGGAGTTAAACGGCGTGAAGACGTCGCCCGATATCAACATGACATTTGTATAGGCCATATGTAGCGACGGCTCAATTATATAGCGGTAGAATATATCGTAGGAAAACGTAGTGAAATTGCCCGTGACGAAAAAGCCGGTGAGGACTTGAAGGGGATCCGAGAAGTGTTGAGGCGTAGGCATTAAGGTGAAAAGGAAGACTATGACCGAGACCACGAGGACTCTTCTAAGCCTCGCCGCAAGTTCGGCGAGGTGTTCCCATATCGACATCTCGCGGTCTGCAGACACGTAGAAGGCCCGGACCCCAACTATAAACTTTTGGCCTTCCTGACGGCGTCCTCTATAGATATATAGAACAACAACGGCATTATTAACGCCAAGAAGGCCATGGCCCTCATTTGGTCCAACGGGCCGGCTTTAAGTTTGAAGTAAAGGTACAACAGCCACAACACGAACAACATAGCCGCAACCTGGACCCTCCTAAAGAACCAGGTGATCTTGTTCATTTTGCTCAACCCCTATGGAGTATATAAAGGTGCCTCCCGCCAATGCGAGTCATTTCGGTAATGCGGTCAAACACCGCCTCTTAGACCCCAGCTGGCTCGCCCTCTAGCGACCACCTCGATGGGGGCCTAATGGACCTCAAGCCTTCTTGCTACTCAACGCGGCCAGTATTGACGCATGTATGTCCATTAAGGTTTTGTTCATCTCCATGAGCACCTTCTGGTTCTCCACCATCACCTTCTG
>JBEULO010000061.1:0-4417 GCA_041287225.1 Thermoproteus sp. | reverse complement strand
GAGGGGCTTCCCCTTGAGGACTTCCCCCGTGGATAGATTAACCACCTCGCCTGCGTCCAGCCTCACTAGAAGCTCGTCCCCCTCCCTCACCTTGGCCTTGACGCCGGGGACTTGAAGCACGGGTAGGCCTACGTTCACTGCATTCCGGAAGAATATCCTGGCGAACGACTCCGCCACGACTGCTTGGACCCCCGCGCCCTTGAGCGCGCTGGCTGCCTGCTCGCGGCTACTGCCCATGCCGAAGGCCCTCCCGGCGACCAAGATGGCGCCTTTGGCCTTCTTGGGGAATTCGGGGTCTATGGGCTCCATGGCGTGTTGGCCCAATATTGCGGGGTCTGTGTATACCAGATAGCGGGCTGGGATTATGACGTCGGTGTCTATCTTGTCGCCGTAGACTAGAGCCCTCCCTCTGACCTCCATACGTCGGCCATCTATATAGTTTTTAAGCATTCCGCCATCACGGCGGGGCGGGGCCTATATATTTAGAGGGTCAATCTTTAAATATAGGTTAAATAGTGCCGATATGGATTCGGGGGTCAGTTCGGGGCTCGAGGGGATCGCCCCAGTAGGGTCGTCGACAGAATAATAGACACATTAAGGGAGCTAAAAGTAAGGCATATTCTGGGCATAACGGGCGGCTCCATAATGGCGCTGTTCGACGCGGCCTATTTCGTAGACGACATAGAGGTGGTGATGTTCAGGCACGAACAGGGGGCGGTACATGCCGCTGAGGGCTACGCCAGAGTTGCCGGGAGGCCTGCCGTAGTCGCCGCGACCAGCGGGCCCGGCGCGACCAATCTAGTCACGGGGCTAACCGACGCCTATATGGACTCCGTGCCTGTGGCGGCCATAACGGGCCAGGTGGCCACTTGGGTCTTCGGGAGGGATGGGTTCCAAGAGACCGACATACTCGGCGTGGCTACGCCTATAACCAAATGGGTATATCAAGTCAAAAAGCCCGAGGAGGCCACGGCCGCGGTCAAAATAGCCTACGAGATCTCGACGTTAGGGAGGCCGGGCCCCACCCTGGTGGACCTGCCGAGGGACCTACAGGTGATGACGCCGCGGGGGGAGGCCCGGATACAAATCAACATCTCTAAGTTCATACCGCCGAAGCCCAGAGAGGAGGATCTGGCGAGGGCTGTCAAGATCATGTTGGAGGCCGAGAGGCCTGTAGTGCTAGTGGGAGGAGGGGTGTTCTGGTCCGGGGCCTCTAAGGAGGCCGTGGAGCTGGCAGAGAGGCTAAACGCGCCTATAGTGTCTACTCTGCCCGGCAAGGCCGCAGTGCCCCACAACCACCCGCTCTACATGGGCCCGGCCGGCATGCACGGGAGGGCCGAGGCCGACGCGGCTCTGGCCAACGCAGACGTGGTGATAGCTATAGGCACTAGGTTCAGCGACAGGACTTGGGGCAGGTTCAGAGAGCTACAAGAGATGATAAGGTCGGGCGACATGAAGGTGATACACATCGATATAGATAGGAGCGAGATAAGCAAGAACGTAAAGCCCACTGTGGGCATAGTGGCCGACGCCAAGGAGGCCTTGAGGGAGATCTTGGACTTGCTCCCCGCCGCAGCGGCGAGGAGCCCCAAGTTCCTGGCTTGGCTCTACGAGATAAGGAGGAGGTACGAAGAGGCCATGGAGAAGGCCGCGGCCGAGTTCAAATACTTCGCGCCCTGGAAGGTGTTGAAGGCGGTGAGGAGGGCCGCGCCGCCCAACGCCGTGACCGTCACCGGCGTGGGCGGACACCAGATGTGGGCCGAGATATGGTGGGAGGTATACGAGCCGGGCACCTTCATAACTTCGGCGGGGCTGGGCACTATGGGCTTCGGCATACCCGCCTCTCTAGGCGCCAAACTGGCCGACAGGTCGAGGCCCGTCGTGTGTATAGACGGAGACGGCTCGTTCCAAATGACATTCAACAACTTGGCCTTGGTGAGGGAGTACGGCCTGCCCTTCGTGGAGGTGATATTCGACAACGCAGCCCTACAGCTGGTGAAGCAATGGCAGGTCTACATGTATGGAAATAGGCAGATAGCGACTCGTTTCTCCAAGAACCCGGACTTCTTGAAGATCGGAGAGGCCTACGGCATAGAGGGTATAAGGCCCTCTACCTACGACGAGTTGGAGAGGGCTGTGGCCTGGGCCGTTAGGAACAACGAGCCCATAATAATAGACGTAACTATAGACGAGGACAAAGACATCGTGTTGCCTTGGGTCAAGCCGGGCGACTGGTTGACGCAGGCCATATTGCCTAAAGGCATGGAGGACGTCTCGTTGAGCTATGAGCGCCATTAGCCTAAAGATACCGCAGTCCATGGACTACGTCGGGAGGGTCGTCAGCATTGTGAGGAGGGCCAAGGTGTCCGTGAGGAGGATGGATGTAGAGGCCAGGGACTCTTCATATTACATAATGCTGGACGTAGAGGGCCCGTCCGACGAGATAAACTGGCTGGTGGCGAAATTAGACAAATTGCCCGAAGTGTTGGAGATAAGCAGGACGCCGTCGGCGCCGGCCATAATGGTGGCCGTCCGCGAGAGAGGGTAATATTAAAAATAGAGCCTATTTAGGGCCATGGCGAAGATATATACCGACAGGGACGCCTCCCTCGAGCCGCTTAGAGGTAAGACCATAGCGGTCTTGGGCTATGGCATACAGGGCAGGGCGCAGGCGTTGAACCTAAGGGACTCGGGCCTGAACGTAATAATAGGCGTCAGGAGGGGCAAGTCTTGGGACCAGGCTAAGGCCGAGGGCTTTGAGGTCTTGGAGGTCGGCGACGCCGTCAAGAAGGCCGACGTGATTATGGTGTTGTTGCCCGACATGGAGCAACCGAAGGTGTGGAGGGAGCAGATAGAGCCCAACCTCAAGCCCGGCACGGTCGTCGAGTTTGCACACGGCTTCAACGTCCACTTCGGCCTCATAAAGCCTCCCGCAAACGTCGACGTGGTGATGGTGGCGCCGAAGGGTCCCGGCAGGCTCGTAAGGGAGGAGTTCCTCGCAGGTAGGGGCGTGCCGGCGCTTGTGGCTGTACACCAGAACTATTCGGGGAGGGCCATGGAGTACGCCTTGGCTCTCGCCAAGGGCATAGGGGCCACGAGGGCCGGCGTCATAGAGACGACCTTCAGGGAGGAGACCGAGACGGACCTAATAGGCGAGCAGAACGTGTTGGTTGGCGGCCTCTTGGAGCTGTTGAGGAAAGGCTTCGAGGTCCTCGTGGAGCTCGGCTACCAGCCCGAAGTCGCCTACTTCGAGGCCATAAACGAGGCGAAGCTCATAATGGATTTGATCTGGCAGAGGGGCTTCTACGGCATGTTGACCGGAGTCAGCGAGACCGCGCGGTACGGAGGCCTCACAGTGGGGCCTAAGGTCATAGACGACTCGGTGAAGCAGAGGATGAAGGAGGCGGCGGCTAGGGTTAGAGACGGGTCTTTTGCAAGGGAGTGGGTCGAGGAGTATTCGCGCGGGGCGCCCAGGCTGAGGCAGATGCTCGAGGAGGTAAAGAGCCATCAAGCGGAGAAGGTGGGGGAGGAGATCAGGCGGCTGATGTTCGGCAGATGAAGATCTGGCTCGACGGGAGGCTCGTAGAGGAGGGGGAGGCGAAGGTATCTGTCCTATCGCCGAGCCTCAACTACGGCTTCGGGGTCTTCGAGGGCATTAGGGCCTATTGGAACGGCGAGAATCTCTACGTCTTTAGGCTTATGGACCACATGGAGAGGCTTTTGAGGTCGGCGAGGATAATAGGGCTGGAGGTGCCCTACACCGCCGAGGAGCTCTCCAAGGCCGTGGTGGAGGTCATAAAGGCGAATGGGCTCAAGGAGGACCTCTACATAAGGCCTGTGGCCTTCATAGCGAAGCCGCAGATAAGCCTCGACGTGAGGGGGCTACAAGCCTCCGTGGCCGTGGCCGCGATACCCTTCGGCAAGTACCTCAAAGTGGAGGGGGTGAGGGCAGCCGTGGTGAGCTGGAGGAGGGTCCACACCTCCATGATGCCCGTAATCGCCAAGGCGACCGGCATATACCTCAACTCGATCATGGCGGCAGTCGAGGCCAGGGCTAGAGGCTACGACGAGGCCGTTATGCTCAACGCCGAGGGCAAAGTGGTGGAGGGGTCCGGCGAGAACATCTTCATAGTCCGTAGGGGCATCTTGATGACTCCGCCTGTGGAGGACGGAATACTTGAGGGCATAACGAGGGACACTGTGATCGCGCTCGCGGGCGATTTGGGGATTCCGCTCCTCGAAAAGAGCATAACTAGGGAGGAGCTCTATACGGCCGAGGAGGCCTTTTTCGTGGGCACGGCGGCCGAGGTGACCCCCATAATTGAGATCGACGGGAGGCCCTTGGGGAAGGGGCCTATAACCCAAAAGATAGCCGAGGCCTATAGGCGCGTGGTCACGGGCAGGGAGGAGAAATATT
>JBEULO010000060.1:0-4454 GCA_041287225.1 Thermoproteus sp. | reverse complement strand
GCATGTTTAACGCAATCCGTTTTTAAAATATTGGGTTTACGGGGTTAACCGCAAGGGATAACTGTAAAGAAGGACGTTGTGGATATATGCCCAACGGAAAGAGCATATGGCCCACAGTAGTCCTGGCCGCCACGATTTTGGTCTACGTGGCGTATATCGCAATGGCCTACTACACGTTTACGCACATACCGCCAATACCCAACGAGGTCGTCTCCGCCAACGGCACGGTGCTCTTCACTGACAAGGACGTAGTTATGGGCAAGTACTACTTCCAGAAATACGGCCTCATGGACTATGGGTCTGTATTGGGCATGGGCGGATATTTCGGCGTCGACTTCACATCTTATACCCTTAGGATACTAGAAGACGCGGCGGCCCATAGCCTGGGCTTCGATGCGATTCCTCAAAACAACGCGACTGCCATGGCGGCCATAAAGGCCGCCATTATGCCCAATCCGGATGGCGGGAAGGTCGTAGTGAGCAACGCATTCGCCCAGGGGTTCTACGACGCCGTCAACTACTACGCAGAGATGTTGGGCCCCAACTCCTCGGAGTATAGGCTGAAGCCCGATCTAATCACAAACCGCACTATAATCAAAGACCTCGTCGCCTACTTCACCTGGACGGCCCTCATAGCTCTGGAGAACTACACCAACGGGTTCCCCTACACGCCGGGCATATTGTCGCCGACTAACAACGTCTTATACGCCTCCTGGGGCATGATAATAGCGATCTTGCTAATAGTGATGCCCATGGCCGCCTATATAGTCATGAAGTTCCTGGACTACTGGCACGACCCCAAGGCGCCCATACAACTGCCTCCGCCCAATCAGGTACAGCGACTGTCCCTATATGCATTTCTACTCTTCGGCATCGCTCTAGGCATACAGGGACTCCTCGGCGGCTACATCATGCATCTATACACCGACGTCTCGCTGTACGGCGTCAATCTGATCTCGATACTGCCCTTCAACGTCTCCAGAGCCCTCCACTATAACTTGGCCATATTGTGGATAGCGCTGACTTGGATCACCTTCTCCTTCTTCGTCTTCCCCTATTTCGGCCTGGACATAACCAAGAGGCAATTCCTCCTGGTGTTGACGGCTGGGGTCATCGTGGCTCTGGGCGACCTCTTCGGGATTTGGCTGAGCTATCTGGGCTATATACCGTCGCCGTGGTGGTTCATTATAGGCTCCCAGGGAAGGGACGTGATAAACCAAGGCACCCTCTGGCTACTCCTACTGACGGGGGCCCTTATTTACGTCTCGTACTTATGGCTCAAGGCGTCTAGGACGGCCGCGGAGCCCCTCAAGCCTTTCGCCAAAATACTCTCTATAGCTATAGCCGGCATAGCCGCCGGCACGTTTATAGGCGCCCTCCCCATAGTCGCCCCATGGCCCGACTTCCAGATAGACGAATACTTCAGGTGGATGACCATACACGCATACGTCGAGGGCTTCTGGCCGCCCGTCGTGGTCACTGTAGTTGCCGTGTTGTTGTTTATAGCCGGCTTAGTGCCTCAGAGGCTCGCACTGGCAGTAGTGGGCCTAGACGCCACAAGCGAAATCGTGACGGGCATGATAGGGACCGCCCACCACTACTACTTCAACGGGTTGCCTACCTTCTGGATGTATGTAGGCGCTATAGTGAGCGTCCTCGAGGCCGTGCCGCTGGGCTTCATGATAATATACGCCTTAGTTATATGGAGGAGGGGCGAGGTCAAGACGGAGTTCCAGAAGACCCTCGTGACCTACGCCCTAGTGGCTGGCATTGGAGGCGGCATCGGCGTGGTCGTATTCGGCGCGGCGTTTATAAACGCGCCCGCGCTTAACTATTTCCTACACGGCGCCCAAAGCACTATGGCCCATGCTCATGTGGCGTTTCCGCTGGCCTACGGAGTCCCCAGTATATTGATGTGGGTCGTCGCCTATTACCTATCGGGCAAATTCAACGATAGAGACCTCAAATATATGAGGTGGGCCGCCGTAATTATCGGCGTCGGCTTCTACTTACAGGTATTGCTGACGCTAGAGCCGCTCGCAATACTTCAAATACAACAAGAACTATCGAAGGGCTATTGGTTCATAAAGGCCTTGTACACGCCCTCCGGCGCACCCGGCTTCTGGCAGGAGCCGATAGTAGTAGACATCGTGTGGCTTAGAATGATAGGCGATTTGGTGGCAGGCGCCGGATTCGCCATAGTTATATTCGGGATGTTCCTAAAGTTCTTGAAGAAATAGGCCCAACATTTTTTCCTTCAGGCGCGCCCCGCCATGGGGCCGCGCCCCAGTATCTGCAAGGCAGATACCACCTTGACGCCCTCGGCCCCCAGCCCCGACTTACCCACTAGGTATATCTTCACGTCGTTGAAGACATTTTTGGCCTTTTCAAAGACCGACTTGTCGGCCGAGTCGTCCTCGCCGTCTGTTATCACGGCCAGGCCGTACTTCTTCGCGCCGAGTTTGCCCGCCTCCTCTATCGCGAATTCTACCGCCTTGGCGAGGCTGGTGCCGCCTGAAGGCGCGACCCTTAGGAGCAGTTCGAACACGTCGCCGCCGTCGCTTGGCTTGTGGACGTCCGCGTCGAAAAGCCGCAGTATGGACCCCTTGGCCCTCCTGAAGAGGGCTATGGCCAACGCGGCCGCCACCGATATGCGCCTGACGCCTAGTTGTTGGACCACGTCGTACATAGAGCCCGACTTGTCGAGGAGGATATAGAGGGGCGGGGTCCTCCTCATCACGTAGTACTTGGCCGACAGCGTCGAGGTGGCGGCCCTGTAGGCAAAGACGACGCGCGCCGCCAGGTACAAGGCCTTGGTTGTGTTGGTGGCCCTCCCCATATGGCGTATAGATGCGTTCCTAATGCCCTCTATCATGTAGATGCCCTGAGACTCCCCGCCGTCTAGATCCGCAGGCCCCACAGACGATGCCAGTCTGGCCGCGTCGGCGATTATGTCGGCCAGTTTTAGCCTGAGGGGGTCGGCCGCTATGGACAGAGCCAACGAGGCGGGGTCGGCCGACCTGCCCGTCCCCAACAGATCGCCGAGCCTTTTGAGCGAGGCGTAGAGCCTATATACGTCGTGGGGGTCGCCGAAGAGGCGCCTTATGTTCCTAAGCACCTCCGACCATTTAAGCCAAAGGCCCCTCCCCCTCCAAAATCTGTCCCTCCCGGACTCCAACGAGTCCAGAAAGCGCTGATAGGCCTTTAGGAGCCTTGCGGCGGCCTCGCGGGAGGCTTTGGGGTTCAGCCTACATATGGGCCATACGGCCTTGTAGTACTCCGAAGAGACGTACGCCTTTACGAAGTAGGGCCAGGGCCCGTCGGCCCCCCTGCCGAATATGGGCTTCCTATAGTGCAGATAAAAAGCATCGGCGGCTTCCTCCTCCCCCACGTATTTAAACGCGTCGAGCCGCCTCAAGACCTCTCTGGCTCTGATCCTAGTCAGCGGGTCGTTGTAGTCGACATTTAGGAGGAGGCCCACATTTAAGTATATTTCATTAAAATGTAGTGCTCGGACGGGGCAAATATCTGATGATCGGGTTCGTCGTCATGTGCTTCAACTCGTTGTATCAGTACACATGGAACGTGCTGGGGCCTCTTTTGGGGCGCCAGCTAGGCGTTGGGGCGGTGCTCGTGGCCGCTGGCTTTTCCATCTACGTTGTGATGTCCACCTTGGCGCAACCAGTCGGCGGCGGGCTGGCCGACGTCAAGGGCCCGAGGGTTGTCGGAGTGGTTTCCGCCGTTCTGTCCGCGTTGGGCTTTCTGGGGGCCGCCTTATCGCCCAACATAGCCCTCCTATATCTCTTCTGGGCTTTGGGCAGCGCGGGCGAGGGCGTCCTCTACGGCATAGCCTTCAACCTAGCCGTCAAGTGGTTCGGCGACAAGATGGGGCTGGCCACCGGCCTCGTGTCTTTGGGCTTCGGCTTGGGCTCGGCGGTAGCGAATCCCATAATAGCCTACATCGGCGATTTCAGGAAGGCCGCGCTGTCTATAGGCCTGGCGGAGCTAATAGCGTTGCCGCCTCTGATGGCCGCGGCCCACTATCCGACGGGGCTGACGGGCAGGTCGCCAATACAAGCGGCGAGGGACTTCAAGTTCTGGCTCCTATATGTGTCCTATATGCTGGGCTCCGTGCCGCTCCTGACCCTCGCATCGTCGCTCCAGTTTTTGAGCTCCGGGGCCGAGCTTGTGGCGTTGGCCTCGCTATACCCCCTGCTGGTGGGCCTGGCGCGTCCCCTCTTCGGCAAGATAGCCGACGTTTGGGGCGCCGTAAACGCGTTGTACATAGCCCTAACCGCCTCTATGTTGGGCGCCGCGCTGTTCGCGTTGGGCCTCAAAGCGGCGGGCACGGCCGTGGTGGGCCTCTTCGGCGGCTCGTTGATATTGTTGTACTTAAACGCCGCGAGTAGGTTGTTCGGCGCCAAATACGCCACTGCGAACAACGGGATCCTCTA
>JBEULO010000006.1:12158-51623 GCA_041287225.1 Thermoproteus sp. | reverse complement strand
CCGAAATTTCGGGTTATTTTTTGTTAGCTTTTTGTTGTGATTATTCGTAATTTAGCTAAATTAAAGGGAACCCGGCGTAGCTCTCTTCCAGCCCGTCAGCGAGATGCCGGTTATCTTGGTCCACATCTTGGGGTCTACCCTAAACGACTGTTCTATCCTCTCCCTGTGGAAGTTGTTATATGTGCAGAACGGAATGACGCGGCCGTCGGGGGTGGCGTAGTGTATGTCGCACCTTTGTATCCTCTCCACGTCGAAGTTCATTACGTCCATAAAGTGCATAATGCCCAGCCCGACTATGTTGAAGAAGAACTGCCCTAGGCTGTCGTAGTCCTTCTTCACTAGGAAGTCCTGTATTAATCCTCTTATCTTCTTGTGCTTTACCGTACGTAACAACTTCAAGGCCCTAGTAGCAGCTACAGCCCTCCACACGGTCCTCCCGCGCTTGGCGGTCTTGTATACGTCCCATGCGATTTTCTCGAAGGCGTCTACGTCTACGAGCTTGGTGATGGGGTAGATCTTCTTCTCGTCTTCGTCGTAATAAATAAACGTCGCCGCCCCGCAGACCGGGTTCATAGAGAAGAGCGGCTTGGGGGAGTCTGTAAGCGCCTCTACCATTTTGGCCACCGCCACGGGCCAGTTGGTGGGCCTCCAGTCCCACCGGCTGATAAGCCCGCCGGTCTGCCTTTCAATCTCGATGATGGTGTCCGGTATTGTTATTCTGAACTTCCTCAACTCCTCTTTGCTGTAGAGCCTTGCGCGGCCTGCGAAGGATACCGGCTGGATGTTTATCCAGCGCACCACGTCTCTGTTCTGTATCGCGAAGTCCAGTATCTTGCCTAGGTCTTTGTCGTTGTAGCCTTTAGCCAAGGTCACGACGGGCACTATGGACCTATGCCCCAACTTCCGCGCCACTTCTATGAGCTTGCGCCTAACTGCGGCGTAGGCTTTGGGGTTGTAGAGCCTATGCCTCACCACGCCCTCGTTGTTCTCGTCTATTGTGTCGAACTGTAGGTACAGAGTGGACAGCCCTGCATCTAATAGCGCCTTGTAGAACTCCGGCTCGTTGGCGAGCCTTATGCCGTTGGTGTTGACCTCTATGTGGGTGAAGCCGAGTTTTTTGGCCATTCTTATTATTTCGGGGAGGTCGTCCCTTAGGGTGGGCTCGCCGCCGCTGAGCTGCAACGCGTTGGGGGGCCACGGCCTCTGGGCCCTCAAGGCCCTCAACATGTATTCGATCTGTTCTAGAGTGGGCTCGTAGACGTATCCGGCGGCCCCCGCATTGGCGAAACACACAGGGCACGCCATATTGCACCTATTGGTCACATCTATTATCGCGAGCACCGTATCAGACTTATGTACTGGACACAAGCCGCAGCCCATGGGGCACGAGCCCATTTCGGCGTAGAACTGCAGGTCTGTGTAGGGGTTGGCGAGGCCCTTGGCTATATACTCGGGAGTGTCCCACTGCAGGAAGTAGTAGTACATCTCGGCGTCGCCCCAATAGAGGTCTTCAAATACGCCGTGTTCGGGGCAGACCTTCTTCAACCATATAGCGCCGTTTTCTTCGTACACGGCCATGGGTATGCGCTTGTTGCAGACGGGACAGACAGAAAGCGAGGTCTTGACCACCCTGACGTGTTCGGGCAGGGCGAACTGCCTCTTGACCGTATTCTGCCAGGCCTCGTTGAGCAGAGTGGCCTTATACCTGCCGGGGAGGTTGAATCGGCTCAAATCGACGAGCCGAGCCGGTTTGGCCAGCTCCAATACCTGTTTGCTCATTATGCACGCCTCGAGCTTCACCTTAAAAATTTTTTAATGAAATTCCGTTAATTGCGTGAATAGGATGAAGTCGGTGCTTAAGGTCTTGGGCCTCGACGACCGCGACCTCGCGGCGTACGCTTTGTTGGTCGAACGCGGGCCGCTTACGGCTAGAGAGATAGCCGAGGCCGTAAATACGCCCTACACGAAGATATATCAACGCCTAGAGGCCCTAGAGGCGTGGGGCTTTATAGAGCGCTTGGAGGGGCGGCCCGCTCGATATGTCGCCAAGCCCCCGCTTGAAGTCTATAGGGGTCTGGTCTCCTTTACTTCTACTGCGCTCAGGTCGCTAAAAGAACAGATAGATATGCTCCAAGCACTCTACGAGGCCAGATATGGCGGGGCCTCCACCACCTTTATAGCGCTGATTAGAGGCGAAAAGGTCCTCGACCTGATAGAGGAGGTCATAAAGTCCAGCGAGGGGGCGGTCTACGTGGCGCTTCCCTATCCCGAATTGATCACGCCGAGCGTTATGGAGACCATAGAGGAGGAGTCTAAGAGGATAGAGGTAAAGCTCCTCTCCACCAAGAGGCTTGTCGGCTATATAGATCTGCCTCCGCGTATAGACGTCAGAGCTCTGGACGATATGTTCGGCGGGGGGGCCCTCGGCAACTCGGCGGTGCTGGTCGTAAAGCACGGCGAAGGGCTGTTGGGGATCCACGGCAACGAGCGGTACCTATTGGACATAGCCAAGACCTATTTCAACTACCTTTGGGATAAGGCCGAGCCTATACGTAGGCATTAATAACTGTGTTTCAATAGGCGTGGTGATGACTACTGGTGAGCCCACCGACCGATGAAGAGGGTCTGGAGCACTGACTAGAGGAACGCGTATTCGACCCAGCTCAAATGGGGCAACGACGAGACCAAACCGCCTACTACCCGCCTATATAGGTCCTCGGTCTCCACCACCTTAAATCTCGTCGCCACGGCCCTCCCCTCTATTTTGACCAGCACTTTATATCTCTCTCCGGAAGTCCTTCTGGCAGTAATGGAGAGCTTCTTCACGTCGGCAGGGAGCGCGAAGGGCGGCGGCCTCTTGGCGACATATTCGGGCGGTATGGGGCTGGCCCTCGCCATAATTTTACCTACGCTCTGCGCGGGGCGCCGCTGGCGTCCCCTATAGCCGACCACGTGTATTAAAGAGGGACGGGACTTGAGGGCCAGTAGGTACAACAAGGTCGTGTAGTCGAAGGTCTTGAACAGAGCCTTTACCGAGTCCACCTTTATCTCCTTCGCATCTAGTTCTAGAGATAGCCTTCTACATCCGTTTAGCTCTTTTGATATGAACTCCATCAAGTTTTCGTATAGATTTACCGTATCGTATAGGACTAGGACCTTCCCCGAGTCGTTAAAGGCGAGGCCGTAGGGCTCGACTTTAGCCACAATGTAATTATCGCCCTTATAGACGCCGATCTCGCCGAGCTCCGACACGACGAAAACTCCGCAGTAGTCCTGCATCGCCCTAATCTTTTCTCCCAAATATATGTTTAGTCGTCACTTCGGGCTTGTTCTCAGCCCTAGATAGCTCCACTACGGCCACATCGACGCCGTTCGAGGCTATCTCCCTGGGCAGATCCTCGGTCTGGGTGGCCACCACTACTTGGTACTCCCTGCCCAAAGACGCTATCAAGCCCGCCAGGGCGGAGCGCACATTGGGGTCCACATACGGCAGAGGATCGTCTAGGAGTAGAAATCCCAACTTGGGGCCTAGCAGTTTCCGCATAGATATAACCAACGAGAGGGCTACCGCCAGCCGTTGCCCATCGCTCAACTTCGATATGCCTATAGTGGCGCCGTCGGCCGTAACCGCCTCTACCTCATATGCGTTGTCTCTAAGGGCCAGCCGCACCGCCGCGATGTCCTTATATGGATATATCTTGTTGAAGTTTCTCCATAATTCGTCTTGTATCTCTTGGACTATTTTCGATCTCACATTTTGTTTTACTACATTTAGCCTATTATAAATATCATTGAGCCTATTATGGGCGTATATGAATCTTTCTAGTTTTGACCTAAGGGCCTCGAACTCCTCGTCCACATTGGCCAACACCTCAGATAGCTTGGCCAATTCGTTGTGTATGTCGGCCTTCCTCCTCCTCATCTTGTCCAGATCTTCTGAAACCCTCCTGAATTCTTCCTCCAACTCGAGCACAGCTTCGCTTACGCCGAGACTTCTCAATTCGAGCTCCACCGACTCTAAGACCTCGCGGAGCTGTTTGACCCGTAGGGCCTTGTTGTACCTCTTGACGACCTCCTCGATGACCTCCGGCGTGACTTCCTCCAAGAATTCCGAGAGGAGAGAGAGGCGGCGAGATATTTGGGCCGACGACTTCGCGGCTTGGTCCAACTTGGCCTTAGTCTTTTCGGCCTCGGCGCTCAGTCTCTCCAGCTCTTCTCTGGCCTTTAAGTACTCGGAGACGGAGCCCAGTAGGGACTCCATCTCCCTATATGTGCCTTCTAGCGCCTCCGACTCGCTCTTCGCCTCTTCGAACTGGGCTAGTTCCTGCGAATATTCTCCCTCCAGCTCTTTGAGTCTAGACGATACGACGTTCCTGTCCAGCCTGGATCCACAAATAGGACATATCTCGACGCCGGTCTCTAGGGCGTAGGACAATATGAACCTCAGAGACGAGATGTAGCGCGTCTTCCTCTCCAGCTCCCGCGTTTTGTTTTTCGCCGCCTCTAACTTCCTCTTGACCTCCTCAATAGTTCCGTATTTAGACTCAAGATCCTTAAATTTCTTATATAGAATGTCCAATTGTTCCAATTTGGCTTTTGTCTTAGATATTTCTATATTTAGCTCGTTTAGTTTAGCAATTAACATATTTCGCTGCGCCTCTATTGAGGAGGAGAGCTCGCTAAGAGAGGACTTGGCCTTTAGGAGCTCCCTATAGGCGTCGTTGAAGAGCTCGGCGAGCCTGCCGGGGTCGGACTCCCTAGAGATGGCCTCAACTATCTGCGGACCTACTATGTGTTCAAATTCGGCCAAGACTCCGAGAAATCTGTCTTTCAGCTCGTCTATCTGGGCGAGCTCGGCGCCGTAGCTATATCCATATTCCTCGAGGAGCTCCAGCTCCGATTTGGCCCTATAATATGCCGTTATTTTATCTTGAATTCTTGATATTTTATCTATATATTTTTTTCTATCTTCTAGGAGCTGTTTATATCTAGTTAGTAGATTATTTTCTTGTTTAGAAATTTCTCCTAGCTCTCTCTCCAAGGAGGTTTTCACTTCTTTTATCTTAGATATACTTCCATACTTCTCTAATATATCTTTATATTTTTCATAATATGCTATTTTTATCCTAATTTTCTCAATTTCTTCTAATATATTTTTTATAGATTTATTAATTAATTTCTGTATATAATCTAATACATCGATTTGAAGTATTTTGTCTATTAGGGACGTCCTCCTTACCCTATCGCCGTGGATGAAATCCTCCAGGGCGTAGTGGGATATGTATATCACCCTGTCGTAGTCCTCGCTACTAACGCCCGAGATCTCTTTGAGCTTCTCCTCGGCGTCTAGATCCAAAAGCCTCTTCCCTCCCATCCTCAACTCCAAGCGGCCACGCCCCCTCCTGTTTAGGCTCCGCCTAATTACGGCCTTCTCGACGCCGTCGGTTAATTCGAGCTCGACCCAGGCGCCGTCCGAATTTATATTTATTAAATCGACTATTTTTGCTATCCTCTGTCTGGTCTCCATCTCCCTCCCAAATAGGGCGAACTCTATCGCTTGGAGCAAAGAGGACTTGCCGGCGCCGACCCTCCCCACTATGGCGGTTATTGGCGACAGTACGAATTCATATTCGCCCGAATATATCTTGAAGTCCTTTAGTTTAATCTTCGATATTGCCCACATCTATCCCCCATCGGGAGAGTATTTCTCTTAGTTTGTCCCTAGCGCCTCTAGGGCCCGAGGACCTATACGCCTCTATTAGGCCTAGGACTATCTCGACGTCGGAGCCCTCTAGAGTCCTCTTCACCTCCTCCTCTACTATCTTAAAGAGGTCCACAACAATATATGGGCCACGGTTTTATATTCACACCCGGCTATTGGCCCCTCCTCCTCAAAAGCCTCACCCACTCGTTTTCGGCTATAGAGGCCGGCGGGGCCTGTTGCGCCGACTGCGGCGGCTGGGCTTGTTGCGTCGGTAGCCGCATAGAGAGCTCCCGTCTGAACTCCTCCAGCGCCCTGTCCACATAGCTCTTCACCCTCTTCATGATTTCTTCCTCCAGCTTCTTCGACTCTCTGTTTAAGGCCTCTGCTACCGCCGCATTGACGGCGCTCAAGACTTTAGATATATCGATTGCCGGCTGGATCTGCCTAGGCCTCGCCCTCGCCTGGATTCTTATCTCGACTCCGTCAAGCCCTTTGGGCGCGTCCACGGATATGAGCCCGACCCCTATGGATTTCAGATGCTTTGGGTCTATAAACGGCAACGCGTCCCTCAAGACCGCCAAAAAGGCCTTGTCGCAGTCTTGTTGCAACAATTCATTGATCTTTTTATATATTTCACTTTCTTCATATATATCTGTAAAGTACATCTTGACTATTACTTTATTGCCCCCATCATATAGGGACAAATAGTCGTCGCGTTCGGACTCGAGCTTAAACCCTAGGACCTCTGTGAGGAACCTAATGAGCAAATACCTAGCTAGTTCCACTAACTATATACCAGCCCTCCTTATTTATGTTATCCCATTTCAACGATAACGGGAGGGCGTAGCCGTATATGACGGCGCCGCGCCATACGGAATACTGAGGCTCTTTGACCATCCTGATGTTGACTCTAGCGGCCAGCTCCCTATTGGTCTCGGCCAACATGAGCTTTATTTTGTCCACGCTATTTACGGCATATTCCTCAAGCCCGCTGGGGACCTTCCAGCTGAACGCGCCGCCGCTAAGTATCACATTGGACGCCACCCTCTCCTGCACCTCCACCGACACGCTCCTCAGAGAGGAAATTATCGCCGAGGCCAGATCCATCTCGCCGTATAGAGTCACGTCGCCTACAACTGCGTCTTCTATTCTTATCCTGCTTTGATCTATATAGCTCTTGAACTCCTCATGCCTCGGATTGAATACTATCTCGCCGATTAGAAATCTAGTCCAGGCGTATTCTTTAGGTATCTCTATTTCGGTAATAGGCGACAGTCTGACCTTAGCCGCGAATTTGTCGGGGTCCGCCTTGGCGGCGGCTATGGCCCTATTCAAATCGCGCGGGACTAGGCCGATCGCCCTCTTGACGGTCTCCGCCACGTATTCTTCGCGCGCTATATCGCCGTAGCCCATATCTTTAAGCAGTTCCCGCGTTATGGCGTTGGCCTCCGCCCCGCCCCTATTCAGCGCGACCAAGCCCTCCCTAATTAGGGCGAAGCTTATGGGCGCCACTTGTATGTTGCCGTGGCCACCCTCGACTATCACGCAGTTGACCGCGTTTTCGGCTATGGCGACTGCTAGAGGCTGCGGCAGGATGGTCACGGCATATACCGACTTCAACTCAGCCGATATCTTTTCAAATATATCAAAAAACCCCCTATACATATAGTCGGGAGCCAGCGCCGAAAGCGCCACGGACACGAGCCAGCCCTTGAACTCCGGATCGGCGATTGGGTACTGCGCCAGGACGTACCTCGCCAGCTCCCTCAAGACCGCCCACGCGTCCTCGTCGTCCCTCCGCGCCACGCCGTCTTTAAGGGGGTATTTCAAGTTGCGCTGGACGTCCCTGACGCTGGAGGTACTTCCGCACCTCCTCGTCCCCCACCACAAGGCCCCTCGCCAGCACGTCGCTCGGAATTCTCATCTTGACGGACTCAGGTATGTCGCGTAGGAAGAGGCCCCTCGTCTGGACCATATTGGGCTCGGCCAGAGTGATCGGCCCATATTTAGTGTAGCTAGTCCCGAAGTCTATCCCAAATACGTACTTCAGCCTGTAGCTGTCGCCGAGCTCGGCCACGTTAAAGCCCCAATCAGCTCGGTCTTATTTTTATCGCCCCTTGTTCTATCTCTATGTCCACGTTGTCGCCCACATCGATCTCGCCGAGAGATTCGGCCTCGTCGTCGGTCAACCATATGGTCAGGCGGGGTACAGCTATTTTGTTTAGAGAAAACGGCAAGGACTTGACTATCTGGGATACGAGAGGCATTATCTCTCTGGCCATTTGCGCCGCTTGTTCGTCCGGCGTGGACATAATGAGGGGACCTGGGATGTCCTTCTCCTCGACTACGTCTATCTTGATGTAGCGGGTACCTGTAGGGTCTGTCACCAATTGTTTACTAACCACGACGCCCTTCACAACGACCACGTCCCTCTCATTTTGCCGGTAATTAAACTTATCCTAAAACGCGAGACAAGCGGCGGGCGCCGAGATGGCTCCGGCCCGCCTATATCTCTCTTAAAAAATTACGCCATTTCGAGGACTACCTCGACGGCGGCGACGGTGCGCTCCCTACCGCCCTGGCCTTGTACCTTATCGCTGAGCAATCTGACGTCCCTTATCTGCACTTTGCCCGGTAGGAACCTGTCGCGGACCATGACGGCGGCCGCTACTGCCTTCGAGATGGCGGCTCCTCTAGCCTTCAATATGACCTTCTTAGTGCCTGCGTTGAACGCCATCACCGTCGCTATTATGTAGTTCGTAGTGGGTTTTTTGCCCACCAGTATTGTTTGTTCTGTTGCTGCCATGAACCGCCATGCTAACATCCTTTTTTAAAGATTACTCCATTGGCGGCAATCGGCATACCCTTAAAAACACGGGCTTCCTCCACGTCGTGGAGGATTTGATATACAAGGTGGCTTATGGCAGACGGCGGGAGATCTTGTTGATGCTCTACGGCGAGGGCCCGACCACCTTAAACAAACTTAAAGATAGGCTGGGCGTCTCGGCGTCGGCTCTATTGTTCGACATATCGGCGCTTGAGGCTCTGGGCCTCGTGAGGAGAGACGGCAACATGGTGGAGCTTACGGACAGAGGCACCAAGATCGCGTCTATTCTGTCCTCTGTGGGGCCTTTGAGGGAACTCTCGATGCTCGAGGCCCTAGGCCTAAGGCCGTTTATTGTGGCCATGTTGGCGTCGCCCTATCTAAAAATAGCGGCGGCGTTGCTCCTCACGACGTGGATTATTTCTATATATCTCTCAAGAGAGGCCCTATTAGGCGTTATATATACCAATATATTCAATAATATTTTTATTATTATTTCTAGTTCTATTATATCATTAATATCAATATTATTACTAATTTATTTTTTATCTAATAGAAGAGTAGATATAATACATACGATACTGGGCTTGTTTCCGCTATTGATATATCCCCCGATTTCCGCCTCTATAGGGAACTACAATATCGATTATGCCCTCAAGTTCGTGTTGTTGCTCTTAACCTGCGGCACGCTTGCCACCACGACGTCGTACGACGTCGGCTCTAAATACGAGACCACCCTGCTGGCATATCTATCCGGCATGTTCGTATTCCCCATATTAATTTATTTAATGTTGCATGTATATATATAGTCCAGGAGAGGACAGCGTATTAACTTTGAAAGTACTTTCCAAGCTGAATAGGAATTTCGATGTATGTATCGATGTTGGGGCGGGTTCGTGCATCCTCTCCGACAGGCTAAGAGAGGTCTGTAGGGAGGTGGTCGCGGTGGACGTAAACCCATACGCCTGTTCTATATGTAAAAGGCATGATGTAGTGTGCGCCCACGGGCTTTCGGCCATATCGAGAGCCGACCTCGTGGTGAGCAACCTTCCGTATCTGCCGCCGGAAGAGCCGCCTACAGATTGGGAGGCCGTCGCCATATACGACTACGGCCTTGTCAACAACGTATTGAGGTGGGCCTTCGCCTATAGGCCTGAGGCGCTAGTGCTGACGTATAGCAGTTTGGGCAGAGTCGACTTCGTGGAGGAGGCCCTCAACGTATTGGGCCGTATTTTATATAAAGAGGTAGCTCATTATTTCTTTGAGGATATTATCTCTATTATAGTTGAGCCTCTTCGCCCAACTTTTGGAAGGTCTTAAGCCTTATATGTAGAAGAGACTCTAAGATGTCGCCTATATACTCGTTTATCCTTATGGCGCTGTCCTTAGCAAGAGAGGTCGCCGGGTCTGACGGTATGCCCTCTTTACGTATTTTCAGAGCCCATTCGCTGACCTCCCTATAGAGCCACGTCAGCTTTGCGTCGTCTAGGCCGCCGCCGAGGGCGTCCAGCACCACCCCCACGTACTCAACGGCCCTCCCCAAAATGGGCTTGACGACTCTCAGATCTATCTTCTCCTCCTGGTTTATATAAGCTATTTTACATATATGGTCAGCAATTCTCTCTATAGATTTAGCTATTATTGTATATTCGACTAAGTCACGGGGGTCCTCCACCTTCAACTCCAACATTATGTAGCGGGACATCGCCGCCCTTTTGAGTTGGCGCTCAATAAGCCAATACAGTCTGTCCACTTCGTCGTCTCTTTCGGCTACGTCCTTCAGGAGCTCCATGTTGTCGGCCTCTAGGCCTCTTATGAGGTCCACCAACATGTTGTCGGCCAGTTTTAACATCTTTATAGTGACGTCTTTTACTGCAAGCTCCGTGGCGGAGACCATGGCTTGTATAACGAGCCTATCGCTGGACTCTTCTGTTATCTCCATATCTATAACTCTCCTCCTGACGAAGTCCTTGAGGTGCTTCCTATACTGGGTGGCCCCCGGGGCGAACTTAACAGATATAACTTCGGCGCCAGCTATATAGACCGACATAAAGATCTTCTCCAACTCTTCGACGGACATCTTGTCATCTACATTCAACTCTACGGTCAAAGAGGCGCGTTTGCCTAATTTCCGCGGTATTAAAACCAGCGTGTTGTCGGGCTGAGGCACTATGAGGACTTCGTCTCCTGGCGATAAGTTAGTTCGTCGAGCCCACTCCTTAGGGAGGCTAACTATGAGGGTAGCCCCGCCCGTAAGTTGCACCTTACGAACCTCGCCTTCCATGACGTTATCTTGAGACCTATATATAACTATTTATTGCATATACCACTCTTCTGGATATATATAAAATTCTTATTATATTTATAATGACTGGAAATATGTATAAATATAATATTTTAATCAATAAATTTATTTCCTTTTATTTTATCTTTAATGTAATCATGTAAATACTTTAGGCCGTGAGCCGAAAGGGCCTCTATTTCTACCTTCTTCTTGGTCTTCAGGAAGTACTCGAGTTCTTTCTTCCATACATCGTTCTGGAACCACGGGTATTTCAACAGCTCCTGGGCCCTCTTTACGTCCCTATCGGTGGCCCTAATCACGAATTGGTCCGGTATCTTATATCTCTCTATATCTAGAGGCGCCACCCCCAGGAATTTGGCCTTTGGCGTGGCCAGCCTCTCGCTTTCGTAGCTCAACTTAATGGAGCCGCTTTTATATACCGAATATATATAGATCCCATAGGGATCGCCGTCGGTCAATACATATACGGGGAGTTTATATTCTTCGTTAAGCCTCTTGACAAATCTCCTAGTGGCCCTATCGGGCATGCCCTTAGCGGTTATCAATATGGCGTTTTCCTGCGACCAGAACTTCTCCCTGACCAACCTCTGAAATATAGCGTCCTTCTCGATCACAAGGACGTAGGAGGCCTCCACCTTCACGATCTCTAACGCGTCTACGTTGACGGGCAGGCTGAGGGCGGTTTCGCCGAATTTAGATGCGTCGAGCTCGTAGCCTTGAGACCTGACGACTATAGGGCCGACCACCTTGCCCTTGACGTCCGCGCTTACGCCCATCTCCTCCCTCAAGATGTTAGTCGCGACCTCTATGTCCTCTATAACTCCGTTGGACTCCGCTTGTTCGTCCCAAGTGTTTTCCCTATGCGTTCTCCCCAAAAAGTCCTTGAATATTATGGTATGTTTGCCGTTATAATAGAGGTCGCGTATAGTGGGATAGACATCGGCCCTTATTGCGTCTACTATCAACCTCAACATCAACATGGTCTGCATGAAACGCCGAGACTCCTTTACGTCTAGGAATCTCCTATGTATCTTCTCGGGCCCCAGCTTGAGTATCCTGTTTTTCTCGTCCCAGATGGTATTTGAGAGCGTCCTGGACGGTATCTCAAGTACGGGCTCTTTGAGGTCCAATACGTCCTTCGCTATGCCTCTAGCCCACTCCTCGAGCTTCGAGAGGAGCTCGGCGCGCGACATAACTACGCAGCCTCTTGTTGCGCCTCCTGGCTTACGGCCATGGACGCCACATGTTTGGCTATTTCCTCTATGGTAGTGCCCAACTTCTTCTCGATCAGTTTGTAAAGAGAGTTGGAGATCTTCTCCCTATCGATTCCAGTTATGCCGTTGAGGGCGACGGCTATCTCGTCGACGTATTTAGCCAAGGATACGTATTTGTTTAACAGTTCTAGCTCCCGCTCCTTCCTTGAGAGGTAGATCCTCAACTTCCTCGCAACGTCCCTCAGCGCCAGTTTCATTTCGTCTTCTATTTCCTGTATTTCGGCTATGGCTTCCTTCCCCGCAGAGGCGTAGGGCACCTTTGTGGAACATATGTGGATAATTACGGCGAGCGGCGCGGGGAATTTCACCTTGTAGTTCTGCCAGTTGAACTCGTCGACTACTTTCCTAGCTACGTCGGCCCCTTCGTCGTAGAGCAACGGTATCTTGTTGGCGTATCTGAGCAGAATGGGCTTCTCCACTGGGGCTATCTGCCCGCCCCAAGCTATTGCCGCCTCTATTATGAAGGGATGGCCCGAATAACTGCTCGGCTTTCGCGTGACGGCGAAGACCGCCTCCGCGCCCAATATGGACTTGGCCCCCACCTCGAGCAACTCGGGGCCGGCTGGGGAGAGCCATTCCGCCCTGGGACGCCTCCACCCTTCATACGCCTTCATCTTCTCTACGAGCAAGACGACTTCCTCCTGGTTTAAGGAGCCGACGGGCCTATTTGGGTCCAGGCCGGCCCATTCGGAGAACGATTTGGCGAGCCCCTCGCCGACTCCGTCGAAGTTGTTCATGAGGAACTCCGCTATAGTCGACTTGGGGCTTTCGGCTATCATCTGTTTTACCGTGTCGACGTCTACGCTCTTCGGATGCGGGAGGCCTTCTCTAGGCGGAGGGGGCATCCTTATGGTCCTTCGCTTCAATAACATCTCCATGTCGGGCCCCTTGAAGTATATCTCGGCGTAGGGGGAAATTATGGCGGTCCTCTTGAGGTACTCCTCCACCCTCTTTTTGGAGTTAAGCCAGTTGCCCTCTACGACGACCTTTACGGCGGTGCCATGCCATTTATATTTATTGTCATATTCTTTAACATCTACTATTATTGGCTCATTCTTAGTTGTATCAATCATTAATTTATATTCATATATTTTATCCGACTTAACTGTGGCGGATCTAACCGAGAGGGGCTTGTTGGTCGTGCTCTGCGCGTATAGGACGACCATCTTGAGGCCCAGGCCGAAGACTCCTCTATGTTGTTTAATCTTGTATTTAGAGCTGTAGAAGACCCGCCCGAAGACGTTTGGTATCTCGTGGCCGGGTATCCCGACTCCGTTGTCCTCTACATATATAGAGAACCAGCTTTTAGACTCGTCGAACGGCTTTATCGACACGGCGATGTTCGGCAATATGCCGTAGGGCTCCGTGGCGTCTAGGCTGTTTTCGACGAGCTCCCTCACGGTCTGGTACAACGCCCTGGCGGGGTTCTGGAAGCCCGCTATTTCTTTATTCCTCCTGAACCATTCGGCTACAGGAAGCGCCTCGTAGGAGTAGGTAATAGTCACGTGGGGGGTAAGATGAGCGCTTAAAAACTTTCCAGCCTAGTTGTCGGCTCTGGTAGCCGCATGTCGGACATACATTGGGCCAATCTGACCACTTTAGCCGCAACGTCGGGCGCGTCGAAGCCGAACACATATGCATTGGCCTCTATCCCGATGCCGCCTTCGTCGAGGACTACATCGTAGCGTTGCGAGGACATGGTCGAAACTATATTTTTTATGCTCTCCTCCTCCGTATTGCTGGGACCTACAATTGTATATTTATAATTAAGCTTTTTTAAACAATCTATTAATTCTCTACTATATTTTATATTTATGACAGCCTTTATATCTTTATATATTTTATTTATATCTAATATCAGCTTTCCCAAAAATCGGGCTCCCCATAGTTGCGGCTCGGACGAAACCACTAGGGTACCGCCCATGGCCGAAATTCTGCCAGGGAAGCCGATGGGCCCCTCTCCGCTCAACTCGACTATATTCATCAAAACTCTCGGGACCAACCCAACTATACTCTTATTATTTTTAAGGATATTGAAGCTCAACATTATTTTATTCTTTACCTCATTTATTATAGATATATTTTTACATACATTACAATCTTTTAGATACGGAGCTATAGACCTATGCGCCTCGCAGAGCCTCAAAGAGGCCAGTAGCGACAAGGCGAAGTCGTTAACGTACTCGACAGCCTCGGCGTAATTGCCTTGTTCTACTGCAGTAGTCACTACATCTAGAACTCTGCCGATCTCCTCTCTAGATATGCCGACCTCTAGAAGTCTCTTCTCGTACTGATCCCTTCCGACCTTTAAATATGCGCTGACAGCTGGTTGCGAGATGCCGAGAGTCTGGCCTATTCTGCCCTGCGAGAGCCCCCTAGAGGCCAGTTCGTGTGCTAGAAGCCCCTTCAACGGCTGTATTACCCTCTCGGCTAAGATCTCTAGGGGAAACACGACGTATGGGCTTCACATATTAATATTTCAGGCGCCCGAAATCTTCTTATTACTCGGCGAGCGGGGCTACGTGCTCAACTATGTGGAGCTACAGATATACGGCCGGAAGGTTTCGGCCGAGCTGACCCCATTGACTTTTCTAGTAGGTAGCGGTAAGAGCCTTTTCATAAATTCTATATATAAAATATTATCAAATATTGGAAATAAAATTCCTAAAATCCATTATAATAATTTTGTTATTTCCATAAAGATAAAAGAAAAAACGTTTTCGCTACAAAAAAATGGAAATATATACAGACAGATACTGGAGGATGGGGGCAAAAAGGTCGTCTTCGAATATGGATCTGTAAGGGGCTCCGTCTTCAATAGGGTCGTCGAGCCCTTCGAGCTGTCGATCAAAGACGCCAACGTCGTAATGCCTTCTATAGAGGTCTCCGAACATGTGTCCATCCTCGCCGAGGAGGAGGTCGACGAGGCCAACAGGTTCGTGGACGAGTTCAGGAGGGCCTTTTCTTTGAGGGCCGTGTTGTTGGGACCCTACATGGACCCCGAGACTTTTTACGACGCCTCTAAAGGCAGAAGGTCGCTCAGCCGTAATGGGGGCAATCTGGTGGGGGTATTGGCCTCTCTGGCCCTGACGCATCCCGACGTCTACGACAAGCTGAGGGGCGACTTCAGGAAGAAGGGCGTAAAGTTGGCGGTAGGGCTCTCGAAAAGAGGTCTACTCGCCGGGGTGGCATATATGGGACGGGTCAGAGTGCCTTTCTCCAAGTTGCCTTGTAGCCTAAAGGCCGCGCTCACCGTAGCTGTGGCGGTATCCACAAGGCCCGACCTGCTCCTACTCGATAATTTCGACTACTGTTTTAACGAAAAGCTGGCGGACGTCCTCTCGAAATACTTGGAGGAACAAGCCTCTAGGGGACAGGTCATAGCCGAACTACACAAGCCGGATCTGGCGGAGCTCTTTAAGGCCAAATATAAATCCCTACTTTCGCTTTCTCTATGATTACGTGTACTATACGTATACCTCCAACTCCTTAAGTATCTGTAGGACCTTTTGGAGCTCGCGGATCTCCCTCTCAGCTATTTTCACGGCCTCGTCTACGACTTCGCGAGACGGCCCGTTTGCCTCGAATTCATATAGGACGTAGTTCAGGACAGCCCTAGCCCCTAGGCCCTCCACCTCCTTCAAGCTTTTCCTGATGGCCTCGACTGGATCCACGAAGCTCCTTTAATGTCTCTATTAATCTATCCGCCGCATTGCGGGCCAGCCTCGCCTCTACATGTATCACGTCGTCCCCTACGTCTATCCTCAAAACGCCTCTTAGCGCTTTTTGTTTATTTAATCTAATAAATATTCTATTTTTATAAATATCAATAGAATTAATTAAAATATTAAATTCTATATCATCAAGTAATTTTAATATTTTGGATAGAGCGGTTGTTGCGTCGCAACCTTCTACTCTAGTCGTCATGACGGCTATCTCGTTGCCGTGATGTCCTCTAATTTTCTCTATAGCGATTTTGCCCTCCACAACCTTAGAGAGGGCTCTTGCCACCTTCTCGCAGTCTTCGGTGGCATGGCAGTACGTCCTCGCCTCGACCATCCTGACGATGCAGTCCACAAAAAGAGAGCCCACTAATATTTAAATTGGAGATATACGGCCTAGTCAATGTTCCCACCCTCAATGGCGGGTTACGACCGGGCGATAACAATATTCTCGCCTGAAGGCAAGCTGTATCAAGTCGAATATGCCGGCGAGGCCGTAAAGAGGGGCTGGCCCACTGTGGGCGTCAAATGTGCCGCAGGGGTGGTGCTGGCCGCTGAGAAGCGGAAGATATCCCAGCTCTTCGACCCCTCGTCGTTAGAGAAGATATATATCGTCGACGATCATGTGGCGATCTCTCCGTCTGGTCTTCTGGCGGATGCTAGGGTCTTGGTGGACTACGCGCGCTCGGTGGCGTTGACTCATAGGTTTCTATACGACGAGCCTATAGACGTAGAGGTTCTGACTAAAGACATCTGTAATTTAAAGCAACAATACACCCAATTCGGCGGCGCGAGGCCATTCGGCGTGGCTCTACTTATAGCCGGCGTAGACAGACAAGGCCCCAAGCTCTTCCAGACAGATCCAGGCGGGGTGTATTTAGGCTACTACGCCACTGCGATAGGCGCGGAGTCCACCTCCATTGTGGAGTTCCTCGAGAAGAACTACAAGTACGACTTAGATATGCCCCAATGTATAGAACTGGCTCTGAGGGCTCTCGGCTCCGCCATGGAGTCGATAGATGTAGACAGGATTGAAGTGGCCTATGGGGACGTGCAGAGCAAGGTCATGAAGAAGATGAGCAAGGACGAAGTGGCGCCCTTCTTGAGCAAAATTAAGAAATAACGCCTCTGGCGCAGAGGTCCGCTATCGTCAATAACTGTTTCGCTATTTCGCCTGGGGTAAGCCCTCTAGAGGTGGACCTAGCTAGATATATCGTAACTGAGAGGCCCCCCTCACCTCTACATATCTTGAAGACATCCGCCTCTACGCAATCGCCTTTAGGCGAGATGCCGAGGCCCTTGGCCATACACTCCACAGATATGGGCCCTTTGACTTCACAGGGGACGTAGAAGCCCTCCTCGTTTCTATATTTCGTGTAGGCCATGTCGCACTCGATATGGACAGAGCCCCTTTCGGCTATATATACGCTCACGAGAGGCGTTAATAGCGTATTTAAAAATAAAGCGCGCCCAGTAAATTTATTTCCCCTTCTCTATAATCTGCTGGTATGACTAAGGTGGCTATAGCCAAGCTCGAACGTGCTGGCGAGCACTTCGAGATCTTGGTGGATCCCGACGCCGCGTTGGAGTTGAAGACCGGCAAGAACATAGGTCTGGACAAGGTGTTAGTCCACGAAGAGATCTATAAGGACGCCCGTAAGGGCCTTAGGGCGTCCGAACAAGCCTTGAAGAAGGCCTTCGGGACTACGGATGTGCGTAAAGTGGCCGAGATAATAATAAAGGAGGGCGAAATACCCATAACCGCCGAACAGAGACGCAAAATGGTAGAAGAGAAGAGGAGGCAGATAGTGGAATGGATATCTCGCAACTGTATAGATGTGCGCACCAAGACGCCAGTGCCGCCTCAACGCGTGGAGAACGCGTTGGAACAAATACGCGCGGCCGTAGACCCCTTCAAGCCCGTCGAGGAGCAAATAAACCACTTGTTGAAGGAGCTACAGAGAGTACTGCCCATAAAGGTCGCCACCGTCAGGATAGCGTTGAGTATATCCTCCGAGTACGCCCAGAAGGTGAGAGGATTTGTGGGTAAGACCGCCAAGATAGTAAACGAGAGGTTTAGGAGCGACGGGTCTTGGGAGGCCACTTTAGAGGCGCCTGCGGGCCTGCAGGACATGATCATAGGGAGGGTCAACGACATAACCCACGGGGAGGGCGACGTGAAGATATTAGAGGTCGTGTATTGATGAAGTACGTAGCGCCCCGTCAGTTGATATTTCCAGGAGATTTAGTGGCTACAGCGGACGAAAACGTAGAGGGCAATGTTTACCTAGACGACGGGAAGTACAGAGCGTCTACAGTGGGCCTTGTGGAGTTCAGAGAAAATAAGATAGTTGTAGTCCCGCTCGAGGGCTCCTACAAGCCGAAACCTGGAGATGTAGTGATAGGGTACGTCACAGACGTCTTGGCCTCGGGGTGGGAGGTAGACATAAGGGCCCCCTTGCCCGCCTGGTTGCCTGTAAGCGAGGCCACGGCCAAATATGTAGACCTAGAGCGTACTAGTCTCACCAGTCTGTTAAATATAGGCGATGCCGTAATAGCTCTAGTCAAGGACTTAGACCTCACCGACGAATTTCCCGTCATGTTGACACTCAGAGAGGGGGAGAGGCTCGGCAAGATAGAAAGCGGGCTCGTAGTGGAGATATCGCCGGTCAAAGTGCCTAGAGTTATAGGCAAGAAAGGGACCATGATATCTACGATATCGGAGCTGGGTTGCGACGTGATAGTAGGCCAGAACGGACGGATTTGGGCGAGATGTCCCAACAGCGATGCCGAATTCGCCTTACTGCAAGTACTGGCTAAGATAGACAGAGAAAGCCACGTGGCGGGCTTGACCGATAGGGTCAAGGCGCTTATTGAAAGATATAAAAGCAATATGAGGCTTGGCGGGACATGAAACAACCTCCAGTTCCCCTTCTAGTAGAGGGGAAGAGGTCCGACGGAAGGGCGCCGGACCAGATGCGCGAGGTGAAGATATCAATAGGCGTAGTCTCGAACGCGGATGGCTCGGCCATGGTGTCTTATGGAAACACGACGGCGGTTGCCGCCGTATATGGGCCACGCGAAATGCATCCGCGCCATCTGAGCCTGCCAGACCGGGCGGTCATGAGGGTGAGGTACCACATGGCCCCCTTCTCGACGAAAGACGAACGTAAAAACCCCGCGCCGTCGCGCCGCGAGATAGAAATCAGCAAGGTCCTACGCGAGGCCCTAGAGCCCGCCATATTCCTAGAGCAGTTTCCGCGTTCGCGCATAGATGTCTTCGTGGAGATAGTACAAGCCGACGGGTCCACCAGAGTGGCGTCTCTAACCGCGGCCTCTTTGGCGCTTGCAGATGCCGGCGTGCCCATGAGGGATTTAGTCATAGGCGTATCAGTCGGTCTGATCAACGGCACGGTGGTCCTGGACCTCAACGGGCTTGAGGACAATTACGGCGAGGGCGATATGCCAATTGGCTACATGCCCAATTTGGGCAGGATAACGCTCTTGCAACTAGACGGCTCGTGGACCAGAGAGAAGTTCGCCGAAGCCGTCAAGTTGGCCATAAAGGGCGCCGAGTACGTCTACGGCAAGGCCCGCGAGGCGCTGAAGGCCAAATACTTCGAAATAGCAGAGGAGGTGGCCAAATAATGGCCTCCATAAGCCCCTACGGCAAGCGTTTCATCTCGTACCTCAAGCGTAGCCAGATAAGGCGGCTTATAGCCTCGGGCGTCCGTATAGACGGGAGGAGGCCGGACCAGCTACGCGATATATCCGTTAAGACCAACGTGGTCAATACCGCCGACGGCTCCGCGGAGGTGTTGTTGGGGAAGACCAGAGTGGTCGCCGGCGTTAAGGTGGGGTTGGGGCAGCCGTTTCAAGATGCGCCCGACGAGGGCGTGTTGATAGTCAACGCCGAGATTTTGCCCCACGCATCCCCCTACAGCGAAATAGGGCCGCCGGACGAGACGGCGATAGAGCTGGCGCGTGTAGTCGACCGCGGTATACGCCACAGCGGCTTTATAGACTTCAAGAAGTTGGGCATCGACGCCACTAAGGTCTACGTGCTTTGGGTCGACCTATATGTGCTCAATGACGACGGCAATCTGGTAGATGCGTCCAATCTGGCCGCAATAGCGGCGTTGAGGTCCACCATGTTGCCTACGGCGGTTAAAGACGAGACAGGCGTCCTCAAGCTCGACAAGAACAACAAGACGGCCCTCCCATCAGACCTCTCTAAGGCCCCCATAGCGGTCTCTATAGGCAAGATCGACTCGCAACTCGTAGTAGATCCCGAATTCGAGGAGGAGATGTCCCTCGACGGACGTATAACTATCACCATATCGCAAGACTCCATTGTCTCAATACAGAAGACCGCCGGTTATTTCACAGAGGCAGAGTTGGGCCAGGCGGTAGATATAGCGTATTCTGTGAAAGACAAACTAAAAGACCTTTTGATAAAAAACCTAGTATAGCGCGCCTATCAGATCCATAAAAACGCGCTGGCCTAACGGCGGCTCGAAATTATTTAAACCCGAGAGACTTGTAGGGCCATGCCTTACAGCCACACTAAAGTCGTCGGACCTGCCGGACGCTTCGGCGCTCGTTACGGCATGGGCATCAGGAGGAAGATCACCACCGTAGAGGCAAAACAGAGGGGCCTCCACCGTTGCCCCAACTGTAGATCTCTGGTGAGGCTTAAACGTCTAGCTTTCGGCATATGGCAGTGCCCCAAATGCGGCTTTACCTTCGCCGGCGGCGCCTGGGTGCCCCAAACCATATTGGGCAGGACGTTGACCCCCGAAGAGCTCAAACAGGTAGAGATACAGAAGGCCAAGTGGAGAGGCGGCTCGCAGGAGTCCAGCGCTACCTAGATGAGAAAAATCCTGGCCACATCTTCGCGGCTCTACTCCAAGAGAGTCAATGAGTTCCTGAACGAACTGAGCGCCTCTCTGCCCAACGTGGAGAAAATAGTTAGAGGCAAGCGGTCGTATAGGGCGCTACTAGAAGAGGCCGTAATTAGGGGGGCCAGCCACCTAGCTATCGTGGGCTCTCGGCGCGGTAATCCGGCCTCTATGGGCTTTATAGACGTAGAGAGGCGGCGGTGGTTGCCCTATACGATAATAATATCGGGCGTGAAGACGAGAGAAGACCTACAGATATACATGGCCAGAAAGCCCAAAGCCGAAAGCGCCGCCATCGTGGACTACACCGCCGGCGAGCTCGCCGATATATTCCTAGAAGTCTTCGGCTACCCTCTATTCTACTCGGTGGAGCTAGAAAAAATGAGGGGTAGATACGACACCATAATCCTCATCAGAGGGACTTCCGGCAGATATCTAGTAGAGCTGATAGACGGGAGGGACTTGGGCCCCCGCGGCCTCGTCTTCATAGCTAAAGGGGTTGCCGTTAGGCATGTACGAAATATCGGTTGAAATAGATAGAGACGAAGTTGTGGAGAGGGTGTTCAGAGTCTTGGAGAGAGAGGTGGCGTTCCGTCGAGGGAGAATCAAAGTCCTGGCCAGGGGGGATAAGTTGAGGATAGTGGGATATGCGGCCGATGTGACGAGTGCGCGTAGTCTCGTCAACACTATACTCAGAGTTCTATACGTCGTTGAGGGCGTAAAGAGGCTATAGCGGCGTCCTGGAAAACATATTAATGGGGGTCGTCTTACCTCTATGGCACAACTCCCCCCATCGCTACAAGATTTGGTCAATAGGTTCCAACAAGCGCAGAACCAGCTACAAAGCGTTTTGCTCAGAAAACAACAATACGAGGCGGAACTTCGAGATGTGGAGAAGGCCCTCGGCGAGATAGAGAAGTTGGCTCAAGACGCAAAGATCTACAAGTCTGTCGGCAACTTCCTGTTGCAGACTAATAGGGATGTGGCGCTTCAAGAGTTGAAGGAAAGGAAGGAGCTCTTAGAGCTCCACATAAAGACCTTGTCGCGTCAAGAATCCATGTTGAGGGAGCAGCTCGATAAATTGAGGGACGATATAAATAAAGAACTTATAAGGTTGAGAGGTGGAGGAGCGGGAGGAGGAGCGCAACCAACAGCCCCCGCGAAGGGAGGAGGCTGAAATAGCCGAATACATCACCGAGATAATATACGAATACATATCTAGAGAGCTGGGAGACGACTTCTTTGAGGCGGAAATAGAAGTGGCCTTTAGGGGCAATTCGGTCGAGGTGTCCGTCGATGCCGGCGCCAGTCCCCTCGTGGAGGACGAGAGGTTGAACCGAATTGTGGAGAGGGCCGCCGAACTGGGCGTCGTGATTGCCGACATGATTAAAGAAGGCGTTATAAAGCCGGGCGATGACAAGAGGCGTGTACTTAAAGAGGCTCTTAGACGCCTTGGGGAGTCGACGTAAAGTGGCCATAGTGACCCACAGACATGCAGACCTAGACGCTTTGGGGTGTGCAGAGGTGCTCAAAGACGTCCTGACAAGCCTCGGCTACGAGGTCGTGGTGGTGTGCCCCGAAGGCGCCTCTAGGGAGGCTAGGCCGTATGCGAAATGCCTCGGGGAGGTCCCCCAGGGGGCGGAGGCCGTGGTTCTAGCCGACGTGGCTTCTCTGTCCCAAGTTCCGGAGGTAAAGGGCGCCTTGGTCCTCTTGTTCGACCACCACGCCGTGGGCGATATGCTCCCAGGGGTGAGGGACGAAAGGCCTAGTTGTAGCGAGATGGCCCTAGAGGCGGCCCTAGAGGCCGGAGTAAAGCCCAGTAGGGACTCCCTTGTGGTTGCGGCGTTGGGGGTCTATTTCGACACCACTAGGCTCTTGAGGGCCGACGACAAGACGTTGAGGGCGCTCGCCTATGCCGTCTCGGAGATAGGCCCGTTGGAGCGTTATGTGGGCAAGCAGGAGGAGGACCCCTCGTTGAGGATCGCCAAATTGAAGTCGCTAGCTAGGTTGAAGGTCTATAGGACCTCTATTGGCTATGTCTGCGCCACCCATGTCGATGCGTACGAAGCAGACGTAGCCTCGATGTTGGTGTCTGCGGGATGCGACGTGGCTATAGTTGCATCGCGCCGCAAGGACGAAGTCAGAATAATCTATAGGTCTCAACGTGTAGATGTCGGCGCAATGGCGGCCAGAATAGGCTCGCTTTTAGGCGGAAGCGGCGGGGGCCATAGGGGCGCCTCCGTGACTATAGTCAAGAAGAAGGCCGCCAAGGCGGAACTTCCGGACATACTAGACTCGGTTATCTCTGCAATAGACCCCAAGGCCGAGCTTATATCTGGTTGAGTATTTCGACCCTCCTGATCCTTAAGCCACATGAGGGGCAACCGAAAATCGAGTGGCCGACTATAGATCTATATTTGGCCGAAAAGAGCTTCTCAGAGATGTAAATCCTCAGAGGCGACTTCGTGCAGTTGGGACATAGCTCTCCCGTCTCGACGCCCTGCCCTATCTTAAAGGGCCTATAGGCCATGGCGTGGCCTACCGCCTCCTCCAACCCCGCCTCTAAGTCCGAGGCGCTGACGCCTATTATCTTAACGCGGAGGTCCCTCCCATACCATCTATGTACCCTATCGATGACGCTTTGGAGCTCGTCTATTATCGAATAGGGCCTATAGGCGACTACTACGAGCGCATCGCTAATAGACAGCTTCAATTCATCTACCAGCTCTAGGGGATCGACATCGAATATGTGGCTCCTCTCGGGGCACCAAAAGGAGACGTACAGGCCGCCCAACGCGGCATACAAGAAGTCGCGCCTCTTCTCGACTACCTTAAAGCCCCTATCTGTTATATACTCATTTACCTTTTCGCACTCGTCCACGAAGCTTTAATTGCCCCCATTATATATAGCCATGCGTTGCCCCATGTATAGGCCTACTGCCGACGGCATGAGGTGTATTTTAATGCCGCCCGAGGAGTGGAGGGCTACTAGAGGCCAGTTGGAGAAATACTGCAACAACGGCGGCTCTGGTTGTCCTATTTATGCTAAATATATTACAATTAAAACTAAATAAATAATAGATTATTTAATTTTTAATATAATAGAAATTGTAGCTAATATACTAATTATAATTATTAATAGAAAATATATGGAATATACACCGCTCTTGCCTCCTTGAGATGTGGACGGCGTAGTTATATTGAACGTAAATTTCGACGGGTTTACAGCTATGGGGAGACTTATAGTCATAGTGTACCTAATAGAGCCAGTTCCATATATATTTTTATAGGAATTTGCTATAGAAATAAAATACTGAGATTTTTGAATAGACTTAGTGATATTATATCTATAACTAGAGATAATTGAATTCACCAGCCCTATGTAGGGCAACTCGCCCTTCATGGCGTTAGAGACAGCCTCTATTTCATTGGCTGTGTACGACAATGTGGAGGCCGCCGACGTTAAGTATCTGACGCCGTTGTTTATGGGGCCCGTCATCTGGCCTATCTGGCTCGCCGTTAAGGTGAGATTATTAGCTATATACGTCAAGGCCCTCGACGCGTTGAGTATCACTGGCGGTAGCTCTTCGAGAATGGCGGTGGCGTTCTGTCTGGTCGCAACTGCCGTCTGGTTGAGGACGCCCTCTACTTCTCCCAACTGGCCGCCTATCTTTACAAGCGCGTTTTTCGTGTTGGAGATTATACTCATCAACGCGCCTACGGAGGCCTCCGCCGAGCCTATAGTCGACTGGGCGCTCTGTACTACCGCTATGGCGTAATCCAACTGTCTGTCTAACTCCTTGGTGGCATTTTCGACTAATGTATTATTAGATTTAATCTGATTAACTTTTTGTTTTAGTGATAAAAGGTTCAAATAGACCGAGTTAATAGAACTTTCTATATTTTGAAGGGAAGAATAAATAGTCGCCAGGTTGTTCTCTATAGAGTTGAGCGTGGCCACCGACGTCGAGAGCGAGTTCTCATAGGCGTTTATGGCCGTCGCCTGGGCCGCCAGGGCGTTAGATAGAGCCACCAGATATGCGTATTCGTATTGAACCAACAGGAGGCTTCTATTTAGAGTAGACGCCACCCCCATCAGCGAGGAGGCCATTGCCGACAGCTGGGCGTTTAGCGCATATACCACATACTGCGAGGCGTTAAGCCCCCTGGCGCCTTCTCTAAATGCCGTGGAGCTTAAATTCAACAACCTTGCTAGGTTATCAAGATTATTTGTAGTATTATATATTATATTATTAAATATATTTACTGCATATGTTAAATTATTCAAATAGTTATATGTATTATTTAATAAGACAATAGATCGTTCTGTCTGGTCTATATAGCCGGATAGGTCTATGGTGGATATGATCTCCACTGGCGGCAAATTGACCGCGCCGAAATCGCCGAAATCTCTTATCCTATAGGATACCGAAAACGTGCGGCTATCCGCCACGAGAAATGTCCATTGGTATACAGTGGAGCCTCCTAGAGATTCCACCCCCGACGGCGTGGCGTTGCTGATGATATCTATGCCGGATGTCTTTTGGATTAATATGGTTACAGGGACGTCGAAGGGCATATAGTTCTTTATCTTTATATTAATTGTTATAATAGAATTATTATTGCAATACAATATATTATTTATTAATGAAGAATTAATATAAGTTATATTATAGAATACAGCAACTGGAGGGGGATACGACCCATTGACGGGCACGTAGATGAGGCTGGCCCCGTAGGGCGGCACCGCGCGTCCGAAGACCTCTAGAGGCTTGGACGAGTTATTCACGACGAAGTACATGTATTGATATGTAGTAGAGATAGAGCCGCTGTAGGACGCCGTATATGAGATAATCAAAGTGGGCTCGGCGGCCCACGCCAACGCAACGGCCAGTAGCGCCAAAACTACTGCCCTTATCGCCATGCCGAATCTATAGCCCTTATCTTCTCATAAATCTCTTTCGCCTTATCCACATCTATTTTTATCTCGCCTCTAGGCGCGCCGCCGTCCGTCACGTAGCCTCCTCTGACGGTATAGACCTTATCCGCCACGGCCGCCACGTCTGGGTCATGCGTGGCGATCAGCACAGTGCTCCCCCAGATCTTATTGAGCGCCAAAATCAGGCTAAGTATAATAGAGGCATTGTCTAGATCTATATTGGAGGTGGGCTCGTCCAGTATTAAGAGCTCAGGGCTATTGGCAAGCGCGCGCGCCAAAGCCACGCGTTGTTGCATGCCGCCGGACAGCTGTACGGGCAATCTGTCCGCCGAGTCCTCAAGGCCCACTAGCCTCAACAACAATCTGGCCTTGGCTCTAGCCAGATCTCTAGGCATGCCGGCGGCCAACATGGGAAGTTCGATATTCTGCAGAGCTGTGAGGTAGGGCACTAGATTATACGACTGGAATAAATATCCTATTTTGTGGAGCCTAAACCTCTCTAGGCTCTTCTCGTTTAACTTAGTCACGTCTGTGTCGAGGACTACTACCGTCCCGCTGGTGGGCTTGTCGAGAGACGATATGATGTTCAAAAGCGTCGTTTTGCCGGACCCGGAAGGGCCCATGAACGCCACCATGGCGCCTCTAGGTATCCTCAAAGTGACTCCCCTCAACGCGTGCACCTCGCCTGCGGCGGTCCTATAGACCTTATGTACGTTCTCTAGATATACAGCGTCGGTCATCTCAATATCTCGAGGGGTCTTAACGACACGGCCCTATATATGGGCATCAAGGCGCCTGCCAGAGCCACCAGCAACGAGAGGACTACGCCCAGGGCGAAGAAAGAAGGCATGAAGGGTATAGGCACGTCGAAGTAATAGCCGGCCTTTATCAACAAATATTTGACGCCTATGGCGCCGAAATAGCCGGCTATGCCGCCGGCAATCCCGCCCACAAGTCCCACTGCCAATACCTCCAACATGAAAGTCAGCGCTATGTCTCTACCCGAAATGCCCGTCGCCTTCAACAACGCCACCTCTCCCATACGTTCCCTCACAGTGATCGACATGACGGTGAAGGTGGTCAAGGCGCCGGCCAAGAACGCTATCACTTCGATGACCAAAAAGAAGATATTCAACATGTTGAACACCCTATCCACGGTGGATAAGGCGCTTTGTTGCGTATACACCTCGGCCTGGGGGAACTTGGCCTTCAACGCCTGGGCCAACGGCTGTATGAGCGACTTATCCTTCAGAGTTATAAAAACCATGTTGTAAAAATCGCCGAGGCCCAATTGTTGTTGTAGCCAATCCAGCGGCACTACTACCAAGTTGAGGCTCATAGGCCCTATAAAGCCCTTCAACAAGTTGCTCATAACGCCCACAACGGTCACCTTGAGGTTGGTCGGAGGGGCGATAGAGCTCTGATATACCGCCATAGTCGCGACCTGCCCCGGCCTCAGGCCGAGAGTAGCCTCCACGACGGCCTCGCCGCCGCTGTGAGGCAACCTCCCCTCTTGTAGCTCCACATCGAAATAGCCTATATCGCTAAGGGGAATCCCCAATATGGTGACCGTCCTATTGCCTAGAGATCCCGTCAACATGACTACAGGCTCGGCGTTTTGCACGTAAGGTAGAGCTCTTAATGATGATATAAATGCATATGGTATATCTATTGAATTAGAATAAATAAGTATATCAGCTGGAAATATTTGATATAATTGATTTTGTACATAAATCTTAGCACCAACGCTTATAGTGCTCAAAGCCACCATCAAGGCCGCCCCTATGGCTATTACCACCGCTAGAAGCACATAGCGGGCCCTCCTGGCCTTTAAGTCGCTGAGCGCCAACATCGCGATGTGACGGCAAGCCACAACATACTTTACTTATTTAACTTATTTTTGCTTCGTGAATAAGCTCCTCGCCTATGCCCTATTGGCCTTGTGGCTAGTTGTGTATTCCTACTTGGCGATACATTCGGGTAAGGTGTTTGGAGTTTTAGTGTATTCAGAATCGAAACTCATGCCAAAAAATGTAGAACCAAATATAGTAAATAAAATAATAAATAATACATCTACAACTAATAATAGTATAACATTTATATTGATATATGGGCCCGACCTACAAGACAGGCTTAACCAACTGAACAAAACGCTGTCGTCTGAAGGATATGGCATAATTTCGCCGCTTACTATACAATATACCGCACAAAAAATATATTGGGATAAAATTAATAATACAATAAGTAATATAACAAATTATTTCTTTAATAATTTAAATAGAATTTATAACGCTACATATACTCAATGCAGACTCTTGAACGAATTAAAAAGCGCCTACGAGGCCGCGCGCGCCAACGCGACGACCCTCCTCTACGCCACATATGGGGCTGCTCTGTTCAACATATCGACGCCTCAGACGGAGCGTTTTTTAGAGTACTACAAGAACTACTCTAGGTACTACGACATAGACACCGCGATAAGATTGGCCGCAGATAGGGCCTATGGCAACGTGAGTTGGCTGTTGCAGAACATAACGTGGAGGAATTGGGCCTCGCACAGCTCTATAGACCTAGTAGCCGAAAGGATCCTCTCCGTTAGGCTCAACTCGTCCCTAGTGGGTCTGGCCGAAAACGTAACGGGGCTGGGAGTGGAGAAGTACCTATTCCTACAGCTCTCCTCGAAACTTCCGCCGGAGCTAAGGCCCTATATACCCTACGTCCTATGTGCGAATAGGACGGGCGAGGCCCTCGCCGAGTTCAGAGAGGCCCTCCTACAGAACTTGACTACAGAATACCCGCCGCCGACTATGTACACAATACCTCAAGCCGAACAGTTGCTCTACGGCGACCAATACGCGTTGGCGATAGTAAACGGTAGCGGGGCCCCCCGGCTCAATTACAGCTGGGCGGTCCCCGTGTCGACCGACGTGCTTATGTCCCAATTTACGGATATAGTGACTTCAGAAGTGCCCGAGATAGACAAGACCACCTCTATAGTGATGTTGGCGGTGCTTCTCTTCGTCTTCGGCACGATAGTAGCACCTCTATTGGTCCTGGCCGAGGTGGGGCTTTCATATCTGGCGCTACTGGGGCTCGTCTATTTGATCTCGCCGTACATAGCTCCCTATTACCTCTCAGTCTACATAGCGGCGCCCGTGGTGTTCGCCCTAGGCGTGGACTACAACCTCTTGATGTTGGGCAGATATGCAGAGGAGAGGAATAGAGGCGCGGGGCCCGACGAGGCGATCTCCGTCGTCTTGGGCTTCGGCAGGCGCGCAATACTGACTAGCGCAATAGTCGCGGGCCTCGCCCTCGGTAGCTTCGGCTTTTCGTTACTGCCCTTCATGCAGACCATAGGGCTTACGCTTGCGCTGGCGGTCCTGCTCGTATTGACGACAGCCTTCACCGCAACTCCCGCGTTGTTGGCTCTCCTGGACGATAGGGCGTTTTGGCCCAGGAAGATAGAAGATATAAGGCTACACGAAGGCCGCTCTAAGTTCCTAGCAGAGGCGGTGGAGATCGCCCTCTCGAGGTCGAGAACGATAATAGCGATAGCCGCAGTCGCCACGCTCGTGCTGGCGTTGTTCGCCATTTCCCACCTAAAGATCACCACGAACCCCATATCGGCGATGCCCGACGTAGAGAGCAAGAAGGCGCTCCATATAGCCCAGACCTATTTCAAGAACGTAACAGCCCTCTCAACGACATATCTGGTCTTCACGCAAAAGCCCAACTCTACAGTTACAAACTACATAACAAAACTTCCATATTATACTAATTATACTATATTTACAAGAGGGAATTATTATATCATTTCATTGAAATTATCTGTTACAAGTACATCTGATGAGTTGTTATATGTATATAATAATTTAACGGCCTTGAGAAGATACGGCCTGTTGTATATAGGCGGAGATGCCGGCTGGAAACACATCTACTATACGTACATCTATCTCTACTTCTGGAACTTCCAAATATATATAGTGTTGCTGACCGTAATATTGACCCTGATGGTTGCACTTCGAAGCGTCTTGACGCCGTTGAGGCTCGTAGCGACCGTTTTGATGTCCCTAATCTGGGGACTTGCGCTGAACATCGCACTATTTCAGATCGTAGGCGGTCAACTCACCTATTGGCTTCAGCCCGTAGTCCTCACAAGCTTGTTGATAGCAGTGGGCACGGACTACGACGTGTTTATAGTAACTAGGATCAGAGAGGAGGTAGAGAGGGGTCTGGACGATAGGACGGCCATAAAGACCGCCATAGTGACTACAGGCCCTATAGTCACTGGCGCCGCGCTCATATTGGCTCTGGCCTTCCTATCCATTGTGCAGTCCCAGCTCACAGTCCTCCAACAAGTGGGCGCGACGGTCGCATTTTCGGCCATATTCGACGCCTATATCGTAAGGCCGTTCTTAGTGCCGGCCATAATGAACCTCCTGGCTAAGTACAACTGGTGGCCCTCCAGGCCGCGCGGGCGCTAGGCCGGCCGCAGTGATATAAACAGACGGACACATGTATCACATGGCCGTCAAGGCGTTGCTTCTAGACTTCTTCGGCACTCTCGCTAAAATAGACGATGAAGATTCCTATTTAAGCGACATAGCGAGGGGTCTTTCCCGCATATTGAACGTAGACGCCGGGAAGGCCCTAGGGCACTTCCTAGAGGCCAGGAAGCTCGCCAATGCGGTTAGAGAGGCCTCTGGGGCCGAGATAACCGTGGACGGGCAGGCGGCGCTAATTGCTGCGCTGTCGGGCGGAAATTGGCGAGACGTACGCACGGTGCTCGTCGACGCCATGATGAGACACCTATCGCCTACAGACGGCGCGCCTGAGTTCTTAGAGTGGGCCGCCCGTAGGTACAAGACGGCCATAATATCTAACATCACATGTAGGTGCTACATAGAGGAGTTTCTGAAAAGGGTCGGCGCCTCTGTGGACGTCTTGGTGACCTCCGACGTTGTTAGGTACAGGAAGCCCCACAAGCTGTTGTTCCGCCTCGCCCTCAAAAGGCTCGGCGTAAGGCCCGAAGAGGCCGTGATGGTGGGCGACGACGACGTGGATCTAGGCGCCAGGGCCCTGGGAATCTTGACGGTGATAGTCGGCGATAAGACGCATGGCGACCTCAACTTTAAGGACCTCGGCGAGTTGAGGCGGTGGCTCGAAGGCATATAGTATATTAACGGCATATTCGCGTAGAGGCAATGGTCTGCGGTTCTTGGATATGTAGCGAGATCAAAAGGCCTGGTGCCTGTTCTGAGGAGAAATACGACGTGTTGGTGGTCGGCGCCGGAATCGGCGGACTGGCTGTCGCCCACGAGCTGTCTAAATACGGCTTTAAGGTCGGCGTCTTTAACGAAGGCCCTAAAGGCGGCCACAACGCCCTCGACGGGGAGCCGACAGCATCGGGAGTGCCCGCTATTGAATACATCAATAAATACGCCGTAGAGCCGGAGGGGGGCATTTTCGACGGAGAGGTGATAATATCGCGCGATAAATGCATAAAGCCCTCCTATAAACACCTAGTCCTAAACACGGGGGCCGTCGAGATGTACCTCCCTATGCCGGGTTCCCCCAACGTGCTTCTGGCCTCTGAGGCGCTCGAGGCCGGGACTAGCGGCAAGAAGCTGTTGGTGTGGGGGACCACCGAGTGGGGCCTCAGAGTAGCCTTGTCGCTAGCCCGGAGGGGCAATCAAGTCGTCGTCGCGGATAATTCCGCCTATCTGCGCGACGTGAAGTACTACCAAAGGCAGAAGGACTCCTTGGAGAAACTGGGCGTAGAGGTGATATACTCCGCTGTCGTCAAAAGGCATGACGGGCGCAAGGTATTGCTGAAAATAAACTTGGGGAAGAAGGGCTTTCAGGAGAGGGCGTTTGAGGTGGACGCAGTTGTGTCGGCCGTAAGGACTGCGAACATATACGTGCCATTGAGGTTGGGCCTTAAGGTGTTCTACTCCTTTGAGCTGAACTCGTTGGTGCCTAGGCGTAACAGCTTCGGCGAGGTGTTAAGGCTGGACGAGAAGGGCAAGTCGGCCGGAGGGACTAACATATACGCCGTAGGCGAGCTCTACGGAGCTACCTATGTCCATATAGAGGAGGCGCAAGCAAGGCTGTTGGCGATGTATATAGCCTCTAAGGAGGGGCTGGAAGATCCCGACAAGGCCTCTAAGGCTCTAGAGGACTTCAGAGCAAAAATAGCGCTTGAGGCCAATTGGCTCTATAATTTAGACCTAAGGCTGAATAGGGGCACCGACTACAGCGACCTCTACGTGGAGCCCAACGTGATAGACGCGCCGGGGTGGCCGTGCTTCTGGCCGAACGCCCTCGACGAAATAGACGGAGACCAAGTGATATGTCCCTGTAATGGGTTTAAGCTTTCGGACTTCATGAAGGCCGTAGATAGGCTCAATAAGGCCAGAGTGGAGATAAGGGTAACCAGCGACGAGGTGAACAGATTGAGGCACGCCAAAGTGCCCACTATAGACCAACTGCCCAGAGCCCCCTCCCCCTGCTTCGAGGCGTTCTGTGTGCCCAATATGGCCATTATAGCCGGCGCTCTATACGGCGTGAAGCCCTCCTACGTGCTGTACGGGAAGCCGAAACAGTTGTACGAATCAGAGCTTTAGACCGTCGTCATTAAATCGGCCGCGACCGCTCATCATATATATCGAGAACTTACAGGCTTATGTGTGTTTAAAGAGGGCCGTCGAGGACGCCATTAGGGGTTTGCAGTTAGACGAAGAGGAAAGGCGATGTCTAGAAGAGGCGGGCCTTTATGGAGCCGGCCTTTTGGCGCCGCGGCCCTATTTGATATATAGGGCGTTGGAGAGAGGCGTCCAGCTGGACCTTTCGTCCCTCTCTAGACAGTTGAGCTGGCAGGAATTCGAGGAGGTAATACTACACATCTTAGAGGGCTGGGGCTATTCGGCGCGTAGAGGTGTAAGGCTGAACTGCGGGGGCCATAGGGCCGAGTTCGACGTAGTCGCGTGGTCGAAAAAATACGTGTTGGCTATAGAGGCCAAACATTGGAAATATGGCGGGGGGAAGTGGGCCGAGGTGGCTAGGAGCCACGCCGAAAAGACCCGTAGATGTCTCGAAGGGCTGAGGCCCCTAGCCCCCAGAGTGGTGCCTATAGTAGTTACGCTTACCTCTATTGGGGCCGTCGTCGAGGGAGTGCCCGTGTTGTCTATATCTCTTCTTCCCGACTTCTTGAGAAACATCGACTATTTGGGCGATCAAATCCTTATATTTATATAGACATTCCTCGCAAGAATATACATATAAGTCCATATGGAGCTCCGATTTTAGTTTAACTATATAGAGTTTAGAGGACTCCTTCAAACAGAAGAAACAGCGGGTCACGCCTTCTCTGTCTTCTCGGCCGCGGATTCGGGTAGAGCTATGATTTCAGTAAGCCTGCTGGGGAGGACATAATACTCCACAAGCTCCAACGCGGCGCCGAGCGTATACACCACAACGGCCGCCGAAGTGAAGGCATTAGATAGAGCCACTACAGTGAGTCCGCCGGACTCGGAAAATACGAGAGGTATAGGAAGCGCTAAAATTAACGCCAAGAGGGCCAAGGCGATGGCCCCTCCACGAGGCTTTAGGCCCTTACGCAGCTCGTAGATCCCGATTATAGCTAAAGCCGCAACCATAATGGGTAGCTTAACATATATAGGGATATTTATTAGGTAATATTTATTAGATCCTATCTGTATATACACATTATTTATATTAAAAGTGGGATTAGGACCCACCTCGTAAATAATATAGTTTATTTGTGGGATTAACGCCAGTACGAGCACGGCGGCGCCGATCCATAAGAGCCTCATCGCCTCAACATCGCTTGGGTTTATAAACTAATTAATTGAATGATTTAAATTTGCCTGGTTAAACCGTACTATGCTTTTACAAATAGGCCTAATGGCCGCTGTGGTCGTCGCTGTGATAGTTGTGCTTATTGCCGTGATATTCCTCCTAAACAGGAGGGCGCCACAGCCCCAGACCCAACGCGCCGCGATCTACACCCCCGGAGAACAAGAGATACTAAGTCAACTGGCCTATTTAAGAGAGAGAATAGAAAAGTTCATACCCCCCTACGGGCAAGTCGGCTATGTCCCCGCCAGCGCGTCGGAGCTAGCACAACTATTGGGGTTTAAATACATCAAAATCGGCCAGGAGGAACACGGCATCCTTCCCGAACAATTTAAAACATATGTGGATTTAGATATAGAACAAGCTCAAATAAAAATAGGGAATGAATATTTATATATAGTGAAAAAAGATGACAAAAAACTGATCGCAGTCGGCGAGGCGTACCTAGATTATTTGACGCTTAGATTCCTCGAGGACTTTTTAACCTATATGTGAGGTCTAAATGAATGATGAGCTAAGGGTCTGGCGATTAGTGAAGAGGCTCAAGAAGCTGATTTGAGCTCCGCGTCCAGTCTGGTCTTCGTCCTCTTCCTCAAGAAGTTCGCTATATTGTGCAAGTTCGAAAGCGCCAAGAGGCCCAGCCCGAAAAATACCAGCGAGTCCTCGCCGCTTATAACGCCCAGGACGACCAAAGCGCCTCCATATGCCATCATTATGTAGACGAACACGAAGCACTACACCAGGCCCAATATATCTCCTTTGGATATGTTCCCTCTATCGTCTCTAAGGGCCTTGGGGGCATTGGATCGGCTCCACGACCACCAGCTCTCCCGCCTCGACCACGCGCACTCTACATCCCTTCTTGACCTCAGTTTTAGAGACGGCCCTCCAGTACTCGCCTAACACCACCACATAGCCCGGCTTATTTGGGCCTATGTCGTCTACGGCGACGCCCTCAAGGCCTTTTAGGGTCAGGAGGGCTTCAGATACAGGGCGCCTTAGATGCACCGACACCGCCTTCCAGGCTATAAACGCCACAAGGCCTATCAAGACGGCCAGTAGGGCTATGGCCGAGCCCACCAGCGGCCAGTAGTTCGAGATAAACACGGGCTGTCCCTGTAGTTGAAACGGAGGGAATAGGCTCAAGAAGCTCAGTACTATCAACACGGCGCCGGCTCCCTCCAATATTCCGTGTGTAGAGCCGCTGGCGAACATGGCGGTAAACAACAAAGCGACCCCCATGACGAATAGGGCGGCCCACAGCCATTCGGTAGATATGTAGGGCAGTACTGAAAGCAAGAAGAGCACCACGCCTAAGGCGGCCGCTAGAGGATGCCCCGAGGCGATGGCCACAATTATGACTAGTAGGGCTAGGAGCGACAACACGCTCTCGACTATCGGGTCCATGAGCCACGCCTGGACCATCTCGCCGATAGTCGGCCTTATGTATATCAACGTGGGGCTCGCGAAGACCACCCGCATGCCCTTAACGGAGGTCCCGTTGGCCTCTTCCAACAACTGCCCTATGCTGTCAGCCACGAAGTTTATCACATGGTAGCGCAGAGCCTCCTCTGCATTTAGGTTTAAATTCTGCTTGACGCATAGATATGCATATGTGGCGTTCCTTCCATATGACGACATGGCGGCGGCGAGGTAGGTGGCGAAGGCGTTGAGTATCTTAGATTCGTTTATAGGCGTGGTCCCCTCTATGGGCTGACAGGAGCCTATTACTGTATGGGGCGCCATGGCCGCTATGTGGGTCGACAGCAGTATGTACGTGCCGCCGGACCAAGCGTAGCCGTAGTCCGGATAGACGAATCCTATAACTGGCGTCGTGGAGGACCCTATCATTTGGATGGCTTGGAGCGTAGAGTCGGCGAGCCCTCCAGGCGTATTTAAGAGTATCAAGACGGCGCCCGAGTTCTGTTCGGCCGACGTTATCGCCCTCGATATTTGAGATACGGTGTAGGGCCCTATAGTGTTGTCTATTGTGACTACATATATGTTCTTGACGTAATAGGTATGTTGCGCGTAGGCGGCAAAAGCCAGGAGAAGGAGAGCCAGGAGGGCGCCCCTCATTTATTGTGTTTGCCCCTCTTGGCCCCCTCCGCGTTGTTGGGCGGCTGCCTTAGATAGCGCCAACGGGAGCGACACGAACTCCAGCGACGAGGGGGTCACGATTATTAGGTTGTGCTCTCTGGCTATTTCCAGCAGTGCGTCTATTTGCCTTAACTGGACGGCGACGGCGTTTTTGGCGTACGTCTCGGCGGCCTCTAGGTATATTTTACTGGCCTCGTATTCGGCCGACGCTATTGTGATCTTGGCCCTCCGCAACCTCTCGGCCTCCGCTTGAGAGGCCATGGCCCTCACCAGCGCCTCTGGGAGCTTTATGTCGCGTATGGCGACGCCAGTCACCTTGACGCCCCAAGGAGTTACATGTTCGTCTACAATCTCTGCGATCTTCTTGGCGATCTCCTCTCTATGTGTAAGGAGGGTGTCCAGATCGACCATGCCCACTACATCCCTTAAGGTGGCCGCGGCGAATGTGGCCACCGCTGGCACGTGGTTCTTGACGGTAACCGCGACTTTAAGGGGATCGACGACTCTCTGATACACGGCGGCGTCTATGGTGACCTCTACGTTGTCTTTAGTCAGGGCTTTTTGTTGCGGCACGTCGACGACTTCTATACGTAGGTCGTAGCGGATAATTGTATCTATGATGGGCACTATAAAGACCAAGCCGGGCCCGATGAGGCCGGTTATCCTGCCGAGACGGAACTTCACAGCCCGTTGGTATTCGGGTATGACCTTTATGGCCGAAGCCAATAGCGATATTATGATTATGAGCACTATGAAGACCACAACAGCGGCCAGAATCAACCCCAATTGGAGCAACATATATACTGAACCAAACCCCAATTTAAAGTATGACGATACGGAGACGGTCTGAAGCGTGAAGAGAAGTCCGCGCACAGATCAGCGACGAGAAATAATCTCACAGCTCGATCTGTCCTGGGCTCATCACGCCGCCCTCGACATCAATATATATAAAAACGGAGCATTTAAGTGCCGATGTTAAAATTGGACGAGATCCTTAAGAGCCTAGAGGATATTGATAAGCTCATCAAGGAGACGGAACAAGTCAAGCGAAGGGCCCGAGAAAACGCCGATGCCATAATAAATAAATACACAAATATGTTAGATGAAATTATTGATAAAATAGTAAAGAAAGCAATAGAGGAATACCGTCAAAACGCCTTGAGTAAAACTAAAGAGGAGGCTACGCGTATACTACAGGAGGCCGAACAACAAGCGGACAAGGTGATGAAGGACTTCGAGCAGAAGAGACAACAGGTCCTGGAGGCCGTTCTGAAACAACTCGGTTTATGAGTTCGATTTTAAGGAGGCCGGCCCTCGGGCCTAAAGTAAGGGCGCTTCGAGTTAAAAGCCTCCCTAAAGATAAAGCTATAGCGCTGGCTTACGCCAACAGCCCCGATGAGTACCTAAACGTGTTGAGGACTACCCAGTATCAAGTCTCTATAGACAAATTGACGTCAGAGACTCTAAAAGACCTAAGAGACCAAATTATACATACATATATGACTAATGTCAAAGAGATATATTTGGGCTCCCCGAAAGATGGCAAGGAGATAATCAAACTACATTTAAGGCGCTTCGAATATGAAAATATAGAATATATAATCACCGCGATAAGGTCCGGCAAAAACCCCGAAGAGTTCATAATGACGGAGCCGCTCGACTTTACGGGCAGGCGTTATGTAATATCTTCGCTTCTAGGTGCTAGAAGCGTCGAAGAGGTCGGCGAGAGGCTTAAGGCTCTGAGGCATCCCGCCTCTGAGGCCTTCGATTTGATGCAGAAATTTGGCTATGATAAATTCACTATATTCCTAGATAGACAGTGGATTTTAGACTACACGAAATCCTTAAGCGAATTTAACGATCGATCTATAAATAGGCTTGCCGACACGCTCACTACATATTTCGATGTGATGTTAGCCGTAAGGGCTAAACTGTGGGGTCTATCTCCGGAGGAGATTACATCTCTTACTGCCGGCATGCCGTCGGGAATTATCGGCGAGATATTCAACGCAGTGGCCCGCGGCGAGATCGCAAAGGCTCTAGACTTCATTTCGGGCATCAAGCCGTGGGGGCAAGTCGTGGCATCTCTGACGTCCGAAGAGCCCACCTTTGAGAACCTCTCTGTTGTGTTGGACAACTCGTATCCAGCAATAATGAGACGTCTTGCCGATACCTGTATGGTCGAATGTTCGGAGTTCTCGTTAGGCGCTCTTCTCTCATCCCTAGAGTACATGAGGTCTGAGGCCATGCTGATAATCAAGTCGGCCGCGATGTTGCTCGAAGGCGTTTCTGTAGAAAAAAGGCGTAGCTATTTCGCTCCCTTGACGCTTATCTAGAGGCTAATATAAAGCTTATCAGCAAGCCGTATATCGCTATAGCCTCAGCCAGAGCCACGAATATCAGATACCAAGTGCGCTCTTGTGGCCTCTCGACTAGAGCCGATATGGCCGCGGCGCCAGCTACGCCTACGCCTATACCGGCCCCTAAGCCGGCTAGACCCATGGCGAGGCCGGCCCCTATATATTGGTTGCCCGAAGAAGCTGTTGTCGTCTGCGCGAACGCCATCGCGCTTAGCAACAAGAGAGGTAGTAGATATCTGCCCGACATAACCCCGCTCATTTAAGGTGCTTTTAAATGTTGTCTTAGCTTATCTATCTGGGCATCTATCTCTTTTATAGTTCCATCGAGTTCTCTTTTAGCTTCGCTGAGAATTCTTTCAAGTTCTTTATCCATAAGTTCTTTTATTTGGGTCTCGAGGTCCTTTACCGACACTGAGACTACAAAACAAGTACTTTTATGTATTCTGCCGGACTAGCTTTGAGCTACAGCCGTGATGATCTTACGCCGTATGAAGTCCTCCCTCTCCTGTTCTTCAAGCGCCAATGTGATGTACTTTATGCTCTCTTGTATTCTCGGCACTATTACGTAATCTATGGCGTTGATCATCCTCTGGTACTCCCTGACTCTATTCAGCAGTACATAAAATAATGTTTCCTTCTCGGCAAAAGATAGAAGTTTAGGCAATAGCTCGCGCATTTTAATTAGCGCTAAGTCGAGCTCGGGGGCCTCTGCGATGAGGCTATATACTGGGTACTTGCCGTAATTTTCGATCTCGATGCCCATATACAAGCCTCTATTTACGGCAACCGCGTTTGCGATTTTAGGCGTTATTTCGGCCAACATATCTACTCTATCAATCCCCTCTTTGGCTACAGCCATTTTGAACAAATCGGAAATTTCGGAGAAGCTCGCGGCGATTTCGGCTCTGTCTTTCTCCAGCTCTGCAATTAACGCCCTAATCCTCTGAATCGTGCTGTTTCTGGCGTCCTCTAGGGTCTTTTTGATCCTCAAGAAGAGCTGTAGCCTCCTCCTCTGGTTTATGAGCTCTAGTCGAGAGGGGCTCGCTCGCGAAGACACTGACGGCCCGTCGCACCTATTTTAAATTATTATGTCGCCTACCGCCCAATGGAGGCGAGATATAGGGCTAAGGTCGAGAAGACCAGCGCGAAGTCTGGAGATATAATTAACGCCGAGAAATATATAGTTGCTTCAGACGACGGGAAACACTATCTGTTGGCCCTTTCGGGCGGCAAGCCGATATATACATACCTAATATCGTACAATTTGACCGACTACGAAGTGATCGGGGAGGCCGAGCTCAAATGCGCCAGATGCGGGGGACCGTTGACTAAATTTTACATATTTAGAGACGCCTACGGCGAGTGCGATAGAGGACATTTAAACCACATTGGCGTAATAGTGGCGTGGCGGAAGCCTGGAGGAGAGTCAGAAGGGTCGTCGAAGACAGCGATATAGTC
>JBEULO010000006.1:0-12058 GCA_041287225.1 Thermoproteus sp. | reverse complement strand
GTCAGAAGGGTCGTCGAAGACAGCGATATAGTCCTAGAGGTACTAGACGCACGTGACCCTCTCGCCACGAGGAACGTCGACGTGGAGAAACTGGCGAAGGCTTTGGGCAAGCGCGTCATAGTGGCTTTGAACAAGGCCGATCTAATCCCCTTCGAGATAGGCCTCAAGTGGAAGGAGTGGTTTGAAGCCCAGGGCGCGCCGGCCGTATTTCTGAGCGCTAAGGAGAGGCTGGGCACTAGGAAGTTGATGGCTTACATAAAGAGGCTGGCGCCGGCGATACCGGTCAGAGTGGCCGTAGTGGGGTATCCCAATGTCGGCAAGTCCACTATAATCAACTACCTAAAGGGGAGACATGTGGCGTCCACTAGCCCCAAGCCCGGCTGGACTAAAGGCGAACAGCTAGTAAGGGCGAAGACCTGGCTGATAGTTGTTGATACCCCTGGCGTCATCCAGTCGAGCCCCGACGACTTGGCACTCGCAGTAGTGCAAGGGGCCGTCGATCCCGGCAGGGTTGACGACGCAGTGCCCTACGCGGCGGCGTTGATAGATAGGGTATTGAAGCTGAACCCAAAGGCGCTTGAGATATACGGCTATCGCGGCTCTTCTGCCGAGGAGGCCCTCGAATATGTTGGCAGGCGCTACGGGCGCCTTATGAAGGGCGGCCGCGTGAATATAGACGAAGCCGCCAGGAGGGTCTTGGTGGACTGGATCGAAGGAAAGTTGACATATTACTACGAGCCGCCTAGCGGGACGGCGAATTCGTCGTAGGTATCCCCGACTCGATCTGCCTCCTGGCGGCGAGATATTGCGTCGTTAAGACTACCAGCTTCCAGTTCAAGGCCGTGGCCATTTGGAACACGGCAGCCGTTGCGGCTAGAACGACCGCGGCGAAGATCCGGCCTAAGGACAGAGCTAGGCTGAACGCCATAAAGTAGACGCTCAAGAAGTAGACTAGGGCGTATTTATGTATCGAGATCAACATCTCTCCTAGCGACTGACGCCTACATAAAAGCGCCGAGATGAAAGAGGCCGTGTAGAATGCGCCTATGGCGTATAGAGGATCTGTATAGTGTGCAGGGAAGGCGGCGGCCCAACCGTATGCGGACATGAAGTAGCCCCATAGGCGTTCTATAGGCGACAATAGAAAGTAGAGGAGATGGAAAAGGAGGTACTTCGCGACCTCCCCCCTATTCATATCAAGTTACTGTGAGACTAATATATGTAGATTCGCACCCTCCGAGCAGTTCGGTTATACATACCGTAACCCAAGTGTCGTAAGTCCCTGGCACCTTCGGGGACCAGATCGCAGTTATGCCGTAGCTAGTAGGAAAGAGCAATGGGGGCTTTACGAAACACGGCCCGGCGTAAAAGACCCATTTGCCGTTACTATAGTAGAACGAAGAGTAGGAGCAACTTCCTCCTAGATTTGCGCTGATAATTTGCGGCGGGCCGTTTATAGAAGGATTGTTGTCGTATATCTCTACCTGAAGGGTATATTCTGTGGTGGTTAGAGTTATTACAGTAACGCCGGCGCTTAGCCGTGAGGTCTGACCGGCCAATATCACGCTCGGGCTCCAGCTGGCATAAGGCCATGCTATTAACGTATTCGGCTTCTCGCCGCTAGGCGCCCCGGCTATCGCGTTAACAGATACGATAAACATAGCCAGCATTATTGACGCCAACAATAGGCGACCCATCGTATACTGAGATTTATCTGCTTTTTTCGTTTGCTAAATGACGAAAAATATTTATTGGACTAGAACAACGATAAAACGCGTCACCTAGAGGCCGATTTACATCGGGCTAGCTCCTCCTTGAGGTCGCGCTCGTATATCTCGCCTCTGGGCGCCCTTTCCTTGAACAACTGAGCCTCGAAGACGTAGACTTTAGTCCTCTCGTCGAGCCAACAATCGGCATGTAGCCACGCCTTGAGGCACCCGTTGGAGAGGAACTCCTCGGAGTCCCAACACTCCTCTACAGGCACTTGGGGCAACAAGAGGCCCGAATAGAAGCCCTTCTTTATCACTATGCCGTGGCGCCCCACCTCGACGGAGCTCAAGTACTCCTTCGGCCTAGGCGGCAGTAGCCGCAGAGGGCTCAAGACGGAGACCTCGAAGACCACCTCGTCTACCTCCTCTAGAGTCATGGCGGGGAAACGCGGATCTTGGCAACATGCGGCTACGGCGCTATATATAGTCGCATAGGCCACGTTCCTATAGCCCTCGGGATAGCCTATACACCCTCTAAGTTCTAACCTCCCGCCGGCCAGTCTCTCTATAGTTGTAAAGACGCCGTAGGAGTCCTCGAGGAGGCGCTTGGGGGTTTCAGGCGGCGGCTCTATTATTACGCCCCTGGCCAGATACTCCTCCACGGCCCTCCTGGCCAGTCTGACCAAAAAGGCCCCCTCGTCCAGGGAGTAGGGCCTAAACTCCATGTCTATTTTAATCCCCCCTAATTTAATTATGCCCCGTTGTTCTGTCTGCGGCCGCGAGGTGAATATGAGCAAAATAGCCTATATACGAGGCGATGTATTTGTATGCGACGACTGTTTCCCCAACTATTACGTCAGGGAGATATGTAGGCTGGTACAAAAGAGGCTGAGGGGGGAAAATCCACTGGCCTGTATGTACTGCAAGTACAAAAAGATCTGCGACGACTATGTCGCCAAGACGTTAAAGTCGCTTGCCTAATACCGCTATGAAAAAGCCCGGCGCGTCGAATATATGCGGCATGAACCTCCTACATTGGCGACAGCCCCAACCGTCCACAGTCCTAGGTACGTCGACCTCTAAAGGCGTGAGGCCGAGCTCCCGCGAGGCCCAAGCCGCATTGCCCTCATTTTCTAAATACGTTAAGGTGCATGTGGAATATATCACGTAGTCGGCCGCCCTCGCCGCCACGGAGATGAACTGCCTCTGGTAGCGGGCGAGGGTCTCCACGTCCCTCATGGATATGGAATAGCTGAGTTTGGGCCTGACGCCTAGATCGCTACAGGGAGGATCTACGAGCGCCACGTCGACCCTTAAGAGCGGGAAGTCTCTGTCTACATATCTGCTGTCGTGCACCAAGACGTCTATAAGCGGCTCTAGCCCCAGCCGCCTCGCGTTTTCTAAAACCTTCTGGACCTTGGGCCTGGACCTATCGAATGCCACCACCCTTATGCCCAACTGCGCCAAGTGGGTCGTCTTGCCGCCAGGTGCGGCGTTCAGATCTATCGCGGTCTTCGCGCCCAGCCTTTTCGCCAAGGCGCCCACCCACATGGCCGGCATGCTTTGATCGTAAAAGTAGCCGGCCTCGAACTCCTCGAGCCCCCTCAATTTCGGCGCCTCGTATACGCTCTTGAGCACCCTCACCGCAAGCCCCCGCCTCGTCTTGATCATATCTAGCCCGTCCATCTCGGAGATACCATACGCCACTATCTGTCCGTCGGGGCTCGCCACGTTTACCTCATCGCCTTTCTTCACATCGGCCGCCTTAAGGACGCCGGGGGCGTAGAGGTCGCTGCCCATATATACGCTCTCGGCCGCCCTCTTCTCGGCCACTACTATCTTCCTCGCCGTAGGCACCTCGAAGGGGCCCCTTACGGGAATCCACAAGGCCTCCTTTAGGTATTCATCTCGATATACTGGAAACTTTTTTGAGAGGCTGGCCAAAAGGGCCTCTGGGGATATCTTGGCCGTATTGGCCCTAATGTAGTACCTAGAGGGCGGCCGTCTTATCGCCGTGAGGATCGCCTCCACCTCCTTATCGCTCAAATACTGGAGGAGGCTCTTGTACAGCTCTACGTCGATCTTGATCCCGTCGAAGTCAATCCACATTAGAGGTTTTTGCCAACTGCGCCAAAATCTCCTTGGCCTTAACTGTCGGATTGGATCTGACTATACGCCATAGCTCGGACTTCTCGTCCAGGACGTAGCGGTAGCTCCTATTTTTGCCCAGCCCCTCTACGTCGGCCCTAACTAGGTTCTGCCTAGAGAGCCTTCTGAGGAGCCTGGCGGCGCGCAGAATGACCCTATGGTCGTTGCCGTGGCCCGCCATTTTGGCCAGAGAGGCGGCCCTTATGCTGACGACCCTCCCCCTGGAACTTTTTATTAATGAGACTAGAGCATCGACAAGCCTTCGTTCTAACTCGTCCCAATTCATGCACACCACTTCAAGCTTATTTTTAAGTTTTTCTTTATATATCTCTAGAATCCATGACGCCCACAGGCTTATAAGTTTCTCCTTCAACAATAAGCCAAACCCATAGAGCTTTATGCGAAAACGCCGGCTCGACTTAGAGCCTATGCGCCAAAAACCGCTTTATGTTTCTATCTAGCGGTTGAGTTATCACGCCTATTTCGGTTATTATGGCCGTTATGTATTTAGGCGGCGTCTCGTCGAAGACCGGGTTGTATACATCTATATCGGGCATTGTGACGTACACGTTGCCGTGCTGAGTCCTCACAGTCCTGACCTCGTCCGGGCTCCTCTCCTCTATCTTGACCTCCTCCGGCTTGTGGGCCAAGTCGAAAGTGCTGGTGGGCGCCGCCACGTAGAACGGCACGCCGAATTCGTGCGCCAGAACCGCCTCGTTGAGCGTACCTATTTTGTTGTACACAGTGCCGTCACTTAATATCCTGTCCGCGCCGACTATGGCCAAATTGACCAGCTTCCTCCTTAACACCAGCCCCACCGCCGTATCTGCTATCAGTTTGACCTTCACGCCGTTCTCTCTCAGCTCGTACGCCGTCAGCCTCGCGCCTTGTTGCCACGGTCTCGTCTCGGGCGCCATGACCGACACGTCTATGCCTAGATACTTCGCCACATATATTGGGGCCGTCGCGGTGCCCAGAGCCCCCGTGGCGAGACTGCCCGCATTACATTGGGTCAAGACCCAATCCCCCGACTGTATCAACTGGACGCCGTAGGCCCCCATTCTGGCCTCGGCCTCGAACTCCTCCTCGAATATCCTATTCGCCTCCCCCACCAGCTCTTCCCTCAATTCCTTCGGGCTCTTGACCGCGCCGCCGTCAACGAGCCCTCTGGCCCTTGAGTACATCCTATCGAGAGCCCAGAACAGATTCTGGGCGGTAGGTCTCGTCTTGGCCAGCTTCTCTCTGGCGGCTTCCAAGACCTTCAACGCCTCGTCCAAACTGGACGCCTCCCTCTCGAAGAGGGCCAGGGCCATCCCGTATGCGGCCGTGATCCCTATCGCGGGCGCGCCTCTAACGGCCATGTTCCTTATGGCGTCAGCAACGCCGTCGACGGTCTTCAACTCCAAGTACTTAGCCTCGAAGGGCAGAAGCCTCTGGTCCAGTAGGGAGAGCCTATCCCCCTTCCACTCTATCACCTTCAGTTTCGGCTTGTAGTTGGCCTTGATCTCCTTGACCAGTTCGTCTATGTTCATTGCACCCAGACGTTTGCCTATTCATATCTTTTATCGCCATCTTCACCGCCGCCAAATTCCTGAGGGCGTCGTACGAGACCGGCAGTTTTCTATTGAGCTCGCGCAGGACCTCGTCGCAGTTTTTTACCTTCTCGCAGAAACAATAGTAGTCAGGGCATTCTGCTAGCGCGCCGGCAATAGAGTCGTCCATCTCGGCTAAAGCCTTCAACACGTAGGCCACAGACCTAATGAAGGCGGAGGTCAAGGCGCCCACCAGCTCGTCTATAGAGAGGAAGACGTAGTCGGGCAGTATTATCACCTCAACGCCCAGCTCTTCGGCGAGCTTTTTGGCGGACTCGTCGGCGTAGCCCCTACAGACGACCATCGGCTTAGCCTCCAGCAGTTTGGCGTTTATGTACGCCTGGCGTATTCCGGACACGTCGACCCTCCCCGCCTTTATCTCTACGGCGTAGAGCCTCTTGTCCGCGTCTTCGGCCAACACGTCGACCTCTCCGACCTCGACCCCGCCCCTCATTATTTTGTACCTATGCGCCAGCGGGGTCAGCCCCAAGGAGGGGAGGAGGTCCAGGACGAAGGTCTCGAACTTTACGCCCACAACCAAATAATCTTTAAAATTAATTTGACGCATCGAATCGATGAGAGTTCTAGTAGTGGGTTGCGGCAATATAGGGAGGTTTGTCTCCCACCATCTAGCCGAAAAAGGCCATGAGGTGATCACCCTAGACGTGAGGGGAGGCGACTGTCCAGGCATAATCAAAGGCGACATGGAGTCGTTCAATTTGGGCTCTGTCGACCTCGCCATAAGCGCGTTGCCGGGGCCTGTCGCCTATAAGGCGGCCAAGCGCATATTGGAGAGGGGACTCGATTTGATCGACATATCGTACATGCCCGAAGACGCCTTTACTCTAAACGATGTGGCGAAGAGATCCGGCGCCCGCTACGTCCCCGACGCGGGGGTGGCGCCAGGTCTCTCCAACGTGTTGGTGGGCAGGCTCCTATCTGAGGCCGGCAAGCCCAGCTCTGTGAAGATATACGTGGGAGGCGTCCCGAAGGCCCCCGTGGGCCCTCTGGGGTATTCAATCACATGGAGCCCCTACGACCTCATAGAGGAGTACACAAGGCCTGCTAGGATAGTACGGGAGGGGAGGATGGAGTCCGTGGATCCCCTCTCTGAGGTGGAGATAGTGGAGACCCCTCTAGGGAAAATGGAGGCCTTCTACACAGACGGCCTGAGGACGTTGCTCCAGACCGTGAAAGTGCCCAATATGTTCGAAAAGACCCTCAGATGGCCCGGCCACGTCGAGAAGGTAAGGCTGTTGAGGGACTTGGGGCTCATGTCGGACGAAGTCGTGGAGGGCGCGAGGCCGAAGCAAGTGCTGGCCTCTCTGTTGGGCAGGTTGAAATTCGATGTACCCGACGTAGTCTACATGAGAGTAGTGGGCGAATTCGCCGACGGCAAGACCACCTACGAGGTCCTAGTGGAGCCTCAAGGCGTGTGGTCGGCGATGCAACGGGCGACGGGGCTGAGCGCCGTGGCGTTGATGTCGGTGGTCAAGGACTTAGATCCAGGCGTGACCGCGCCGGAGTATATAGGCCTCAGCAATAAGCTCGCGCCGAGAGTTCTGGCCTATTTGAAACAAAACGGCATGTCGATCAACGTGGAGAGGGTGACGAGATTCGTCTTATAATGCCGGGCCTAGAGGACCAGTTGAGGCGTCCAGTACGCGGGATGCGGGACTTGACGCCGGAGCTATTCTATGCGCTGAGGGAAGTGGAAACCGCCCTCTCCAGGGTCGCCGAGAGTTTCGGCTATAGGAGGGTCGAAACCCCGGCGGTAGAGCACTTCGAGGTGTTGGCCCGGAAGGCCGGCCGCGAGATATTAAACGAGATCTACTACTTTAGGGATAAGGCCGGCCGAGAGCTGGGCCTCCGCTTCGACATGACGGTGCCCGTGGCGAGAGTCCTCTCCTATAGGCTCGACGAGCCCAAGCCGGTCCGTTGGTACTATTTCACCAAGGTGTGGCGTTACGACGAGCCGCAACACGGCCGCTATAGGGAGTTCTACCAGTTCGGCGTGGAGCTCATAGGCTCCGCCAGCCCCCGCGCTGACGCCGAGGTGATGGCCCTCATGGCTAGGTCCATAGAGGCTGTGGGGATCCGCGACTATTTGATAAAAATAAACGACCGTGCCGTAATGGATAAAATATTGGCCTCGATGGGCGTAGAGGGGTCGCGGGAAGAGGTTTTAAGGGCGCTGGACAAACGGGGCAAGGTGCCCGACGAGGTCCTATTGGGGATGTTGGTGGAGGCGGGCATGAAGAAGGAATCGGCGGAGGCCCTCATGGACATGATATCAGAGCCGCGGCCCATATCGGAGGCCCCGGAAACTTTCTCTAAATACGACAGAGGGCTGGGGGAGAGATATACGCTTTTAATCAAAGCGCTTGAGGCCTACGGGGTCGTCGACAAGGCGGCTCTGGACTTCTCCATAGTTAGGGGGCTCGACTACTATACCGGCATGGTGTTCGAGGCGTTTGCGGGCGAGTACAGGCTGGCAGTCGGGGGCGGAGGGCGTTACGACAACTTGATAGAGCTGTACAGCGGCATTAAGACCCCAGCGCTGGGCTTCGCCATAGGCGTGGAGAGGCTCATGGAGGCCGCCGGCATTTTTCAGGTCGTGCGCCCCCTCGAGTACTACATATATCCCATAACGGAGGAGGCCTACAGGACCGCCGTCAAGGTGGCCGAGGCCTTGAGGGACAAGGGGGCCTCTGTATCTATAGATCTTGGAGAGCTCACATTGAAAGAGGCCCTAGAGCACGCCGCCAAGACCGGAGTTAAGTACTTCGTCATAATAGGCAAGAAGGAGCTGGAGAGAGGAGTAGTGAAGATACGCGATATGGCAAAACGAGTCGAATTCGAGGTGGAGCTGAACAGAATAGTCTAGGGCACCACTACGGTTCCCCTCTTCCGCCTAAACACGTAGTACCCCTCCTCCAACGCGCCTATGGCCGCAAACCTCCCGCCGTTCTTTACGAAACGTATGGCCGCCAGGACTTTAGGCCCCATGGACCCCGCCGGGAACTGGCCCGCATCGTAGAGCTTTTTCAACTCGTCGGCTGAGATTTCGTCGATCTTCTTCTGTCGCGGAGTCTTGTAGTCTATATAGACGCCGTCCACATCGGTGAGTATCACCAAGGCGTCTGCGCCCAGGGCGTTGGCCAAGACCTGGCTGGCGAGGTCCTTGTCCACAACGGCCTCGAGGCCGCCCCGGCTGGAAGTAGGCACGCCGCCCCCTCCGGCCGCGACTACAATAAATCCGCTATCCGCCAGAGCCCTTACGGCGCCCACCTCCAAGACCGCAAGGGGCTCGGGCGAGGGCACTACGCGCCTCCACCCGCGGCCTATATCCTGTTTGACCGTCCAGCCGTATCTCTCAGCCAGCTTTTCGGCGACCTCTTTGGGGTAGGCGGGGCCTATGAATTTAGTCGGCTCCTTAAAGGCGGGGTCTTCCTCGTCTACAAGGGCCCTGGTCACCAACGCGACGGATCTACCGGGGCCCAGCCGTTCGTCTATCGAAGAGGCCAGCAGATATCCCAAAAGGCCTTGGGTCGCCGCGACGAGCGCGTCCAGCTTGAAATATCGCCGGTCTGTAATTAGTTGAAGCTCGTCGAAAAAGCCCACCTGCGGGCCGTTCCCATGGGTCACGACTACCCTATGGCCCTCCTCGGCTATCTTGGCCACGACCTCGGCCGCAGTCTTTATGTTCCTTAAGTGCTCCTCTTGGTCCATAGGCCTGCCGGGCCTGGTGAACGCATTGCCTCCTAGCGCGACTACTACAAACATTTAAGATATATGTCTATGAATAAATAAGGTTTACTATATATAGAGATCACATAGATATATTTAGAAGTAATGCGTCTGCTGTTGCCCCCCTCCCTGCTGGACGTAAATAAGCGGAGGCATGCCGAGCTCTCTAAGTATTAGAGACGCCTCGAATAGGGCGTACTGCATCAACGGCGTCGATACGTGAGGCGGCAAGTTCTTCAAATCGACGTCGCCTTGTATCACGGCGATCCCCCTTATGGTCACAGTAACTGCGCTGGGGCTTGTCGTCAAGAGGAGCGCGAAGGGGAGCTCCAACATGTTGCCCCTCCTCACCGCTCTGTCGGAATCTACTTGATAGTTCAGCTGTATCTGTACTGGCGTGTTGGGAGGCGGCGTGGCCACCCTCTCGGCGTGTATGTAGTCGAAACGCACGCCGGCTAGGCTCATAAGATATAATATGCCGGTAATTTAAATGGAGATATCAATAATAATCGACAGGAGCTCCGAGCTCGTCCTGGTCAGAAGCCCCGAGGTCGTAGTCTCGCCCCTATGTGGAGGCCAGCCCCCTCCTCTGAGGTTGAAGAAGCCCTTTATTGAGCTCTTCTCGCGGGCGTTGTGGAGGACATACGGCGTCAAGGCGCTGGGGCATCTGGCCGACCAGGCGGCCCTAGGCCTCTCCGAGATGGACCCCGTCTTGTTTCTAGGCCAACTGTCCCTGGAGGATTCATACGCGGCTTTTCTGTTGCCGTATAGAGGCGAAAAGGCGGAATGTATATCGGCCTACCCGACGCCAGCCCTGGCGGCTCTGGCCGTCTTGAGCTCAGAGCCGCGCTCCATAGCTGTGGACTTCCGTTGGAATACAACAGGGATGGCGGAGGTGTTGGAGGCGGCGGCCCACATCGGGGCCGATCTACAGATCATAACGTCGTCCCCGCCGGATGCGCCCGGCGTTGTGTATGTGTCCGATTCCGTGCCCAGCTACGTCAGGCGAAGGCTCGTGGGGTCGTTTAGAGGCCATGTGGACGCGCAGGGACGCCGGTTCGAGCCCGTGTTGTTGCGGCCGACTGGAGGCAAATGGGCCGAGGTGGACTACAAGAGGGCCCTCGAAAGGGTCGCCGAGGCTCTAGGCCTGAGGCTGGAAAGCCTGGAGGAGATATCCGAGCTCGGGTTCCTGGCGTACAAGACCCTCTTCGATTTAGGTATAAACGCGGGCCAGCTGGGCTATCTGGCCAAATGGGGCCTCTTGGAGCCCATAGCGGGGGGCTTCAGAGCCGGCGGGAAGCTTCTGTACCTAATGGCGTTGAGGATCAGCCCGTCGTGAGCGGCTCATCGCATCGCCCGTCCGGTTACTCATCACAAGGCCTATGAAACCTTTATTTAATATAGCCTATTAGAACCTCATGGAGGAGCCCCTCTCGACTATCCTCCTGGCCGCCTCGATGTTTATAGTGGGCCTGATATTAGGCCTCGCCGCGTCTCTACTCATATCGAAGCCGCAACAGCCCCAGCTTTCCGCTACGGTGGTCGTGACTGCTCCTAACGGCGCCCCGTCTACAGTTACGGCGTCGCCCTCCTGTCAGATAGTCATAAACGCCACGGGGATTTATAGCTGTAATGGGCTTATCGCGCGGCTCAACGGCACTCTGGACAACACCACTATACTCGTAGGCTAGCGCCCCAGTCGTGGCGTTCAACGCAAGGGTCGAAGTCGGAACCATCCACTAGCTCCGGCAAGAGCTCCGTCTTACCTCCGACGACGAGCTCGGCGAACCGCCTGGCGGCCGCGGGGCCCACCATGCAGCCGTAGCCGTCCAGGCCCCCTATTACGTATAGATTGTCGAACCCCTCGGCCCTCCCAAAAAGCGGGCCGCCGGTCGGGGAGCCCTCGCAGACGCCGGAAGTGGCGTAGAGGGGCACGGCCCACCCGGCCCTTTCGGCTATAAGCTTCCCTATTTTCGACGCGTAACCTCTAGGAGGCCTCGTGTAGGCCTCGCCGCAGCCGTCGCCAGCTATATAGAACGGCCAAGGCCCCGGCCTTCCGTACCAAGAGTTGACGTAGTCGCCTATGCTGAGCCCTCTAAGCCACGCCGGCACTAAATAGAGAGCGGCGTAGCAGGAATAGGCCCTGAAGGGCAGGCGCAAACCTATCTTAGAGGCAAGAGCCGAGTTCTCCGCGCCGGCCGCGAGGACCACCACATCGGCCTTTATTCTCTCTCCCCCCTCTGTAACTACATATACCGACCTGCCCTCAACGGCGAGCTCGGCCCTCCCATCTAGAAACCCCAACTCGGCCCTCAACCTCCTCACTATCCTGCGTATAGGCACCAAATAGTCGGTAGTAATCACGACCATCTCGTCTCGTCTAAGCCGGAGGCCCATAAATCCATCCAACACTTCGTACTTAACGCCGGCGGCCTTGAGGCTACTCAAATCGGCGTCTACAGGCAGTATGTCGACGGAAGTTACAGGCCTTACGGAGTCCAGCCTCCTATACAGCTCCAAGCTCTCTTTTGCCATCTCTATATCCCTCCTGTCGGGCATGGAGAGGGTCAACACCAAAGAGGTCAGAGGATATTTCAGCCTCCCTCCAAACCCCACCACGTCGACGCCCGCCCTCTTCAAGAAATAAGCCGTGAACACCCCCGCTATCCCTCCGCCTATTACTGCCGCCCTCACGGCGACTCTAATATACCCATTAAAAATCTTACATGAAGATCAAGAAACGTTGGGGAAGGCTGGAGGTGGAGCTGGCGCCGGACGTCTTGGAGCGCTACAGCTGTATAGCCGTCGATGTGTTTTCGGTGGCGGGGGCGCTTAAAGACGCAGAGGAGCTCTTCAGAG
>JBEULO010000059.1:0-4484 GCA_041287225.1 Thermoproteus sp. | reverse complement strand
CTCCTAGCTCCTTCTTTAAGGCCTCGGCTTGTCCTCTCGACAGGTTGTAGTTTATGGCCACATAGGCGCCTCTGGCGTGTAGCTCGCGGGATATCGCGGCTCCTATGCCCCTAGAGGCCCCTGTTACCAACACGATTCTGCCCGACAGACCGGCCGCCATGGCTCGTCTTGGAACAAATAATAAATTTGGCCTCAAGCGACTCATGGCTGAGGTGAGGCCGAGGCTCTACTGGTCGGCCGCGGTATCTACTATGTTGATCTGGGGCCTTGAATATTACGATATAATTTTGTTCTCAGCTCTCGCCGGGATCTTTAAAGACCTCTTCTTCCCCAAGGAGTCACCCCTAGTGGCGGCTATATCCACCTGGGGCGCGTTCGCCGCTACGTATATAGTCAGGCCGCTTGGCGCTATAATCTTCGGCCATATAGGCGACAGATATGGGAGGCGCGTCTCGACGGTCCTAGACGCGGGCGCCGTGGGCGTAGCGGGACTACTTATAGGCTTGCTTCCGACCTATAGCGACATGGGCGTCCTGGCGCCTTTAGCCCTATACGCGTTGAGGATAGTCCAGGGGCTGGGAATCGGCGGAGAGGCCGGCGGCGGCGCCACGTGGGCGTTAGAACTCACGCCCAGGGAGGTCAGGCCCTACGTGAACGGCGTCATGTACTCCGGCCTCTCGTGGGCCGTCTTCTTGACGTCGGCATTGACGCTATGGGCCCAGGGATATTTCGGGGACGCCTTCGCCGCCGTGGGCTGGAGGGCACTCTACATAATAGGCGTAGTTCCCGCCTTCATAGCTCTAGCCATAAGGCTCTTCGGCGTGGAGTCCAGCGAGTGGCTCGCAGCTGCCCGCAAGGGCAAAATACCAAAAGCGCCTATAGCTCACATATGGCGCTACTGGAAGAACTTCCTAATATTGATACTAATAAATCTAGGCCTCACTCTTTATTATTACGGCGGCTCAGGCTATTGGCCCTATATAATGAGAGACGTGCTGGCCCCCAAAATAGGAGTCAGCGGTGGTTTGGCCTACAGCTTCGCGTTGCAACTATCGGCATATGGGGGAATAGGGGCCGTGTTGGGCGAGGTGTTGAGCGGCTTCACGGCGGCGCGTCTAGGCGTCAGGCACGCCTTCATCCCGCCTGCGTTGGGCCTTCTAGTAATAGCGCCGATCGCCACATACCTCGCCTATACGCTAAACGGGCTCGCCACGTCGGCTTCGTTCCTAATGGGGCTTTTCTTCGGCCTCGCGGCGGCTCCGCAAACTCTATATTTCGCCGAGTTGTTCCCCCCGGAGGTCAGATGGACTGCTGTCTCTCTGGGATGGAACATCAACGCGGTGGTAGGCCCTCTCGGCTCTCTGGCGGCCATGTTGTTGGTCATGGGCGCTCCGAACCACGCCGTCGCGTTGGCGCTCTACGGCTCTTCAATAGCCCTCGCCAGCGCAGTCCTCGTCGTATTGGGGGCCGCCTTAAAGCCCCAAAACAATTAATTTTATTATAGGGGTTCGATCATACATGAAGGAGTTGAAGAGGAAATTCGGCGATCGTTTTGTGGACGATCCGGCACTCCTCTTGCTCTATTCGCGCGAAGCCTCATTCGAGGAGCCGGCCGCGAGGCCTCTAGGCGTGGTCTTCCCTCTATCCGAAGAGGAGGTTGTCTGGCTCGTGAGGTGGGCCTACGAGACCGAGACCCCTCTGTTCTCTCAAGGCTCCGCTACGAGCATTTCCGGGAATACCGTTGCGACCAGGCCGGGGCTTGTGGTGAGTTTTGAGCGTATGAACAAAATATCGGAGGTGAACCCCACAGACTCCTATGTAGTGGTCCAGCCCGGCATTAGGCTGGAGGAGCTGAATATAGAGCTGTCTAGATATGGCGTGTTCTTCCCGGTCGATCCCGGCTCGGTGAGGTCGGCCACCGTCGGGGGCGCTATAGCCAACGGCGCAGGCGGCATGCGCGGCGCCAAGTACGGCACCATGAGGGATTGGGTGTTGGGGCTCAACGTTGTCACAGGCAAGGGGGACCTCCTCAAGATGGGCTGTAGGACCCTCAAGTGCAGAAACGGCTACGACTTGGTCAGGCTTATTGTGGGCAGCGAGGGCACTCTGGGCCTGGTCACCGAGGCCGTCTTGAGGGTGGCCCCCCTGCCGGAGTCGGCAGTCGCCATATTGGCGTACTATAACGACTTAAACATGTTGGTGGAAGACGTCGTGAAGATCAGAGGGGCCAGGATATGGCCTCTATTCGCCGAATTTTTAGGGCCAGGCGAGTCGAGGGAGGTGGGACTTGAGGAGAGGTATACTTTGTTTTTAGGCGTCGATGTCAACAAAGGCGCCGAGGGCACAGCTTTGAGCAGACTTAAAGATATCGTGAGGGGCTATGTGGCAAAAGAGGCCGTAGGGCTCGATGCGTCCATGGAGCTGTTGGAGCCTAGGCGCAAACTATTCAGCGCACAGGTCTCGTTGATGCGGAAACAAATAGGCAACGAGGGGGTCTTGGTGATAGAAGACATAGTGGTTCCAGTATCCAAGCTACCTGAAGCCGTCAAGAGGATTGTAGAGCTGGCCCAGAGGCTAGAGGTCCCGCTGTCTATAGGCGGACATGTCGGCGACGGCAACCTCCACCCCACCACTTGGTTCAAGAAGGGCGATCTAGAGGGGGCGAAGAGGGCGAGGCTCTTCATAGAGGGGCTGGGCAAAATAGCGGTGGAGCTGGGCGGCAGCGTCTCGGCCGAACACGGAATAGGGACCCTCAAGCGCGACTTATTGAAGTTGGAACTGGGGCCGCAGGTCCTCGACTACATGAGGGCCCTCAAGGCCGTGTTTGACCCCAAGGGCATACTCAATCCGGGCAAGATTTTATGAGCAAGTGGCAGGAGCTCTTCCAGCGCGCGGCCGAAGGCGCATTGACGAGAGTAGACGGCTTCTTGAAGAGGTATAACTACGTCGAGGAGCTAGCCAGAAGGGTTAGGGAGGCGAGGCTTGAGGTGATAAAAAACCTAGACTACTATATAGAGGCCACTAGGAGGGCCGTCGAGGATCTAGGCGGCAAGGCGTATTTGGCGGCAACTGCAGAAGAGGCGAGGGAGCTCGTGGGCAGAATAGTCGGTACCGGGAAGACCGTGGTGTTAGGCAAGTCCAACACCGCCCTCGAGATAGGCCTTAGGGAGCATCTACAAAAACTCGGCAATGAGGTCTGGGAGACCGACCTCGGCGAGTTTATAGTACAGATAGGCGACGACAAGCCGTCTAACATGATAGCGCCGGCGTTACATTTGGGCAGAGACGACGTGGCTCGCCTATTTAGAGAAAAACTGAAAATAGACGTGGGCGATGACCCGTCGGCTCTGGCCACCACCGCCGGCGAGTTCCTCAAGGCAAAATTCATCAAAGCCGACGTCGGGATCACAGGCGCCAACGCAATAGCCGCGGACACAGGCGCGGTAGTCAACGTCGAGAACGAAGGCAATATACGTAAGGCCACAATACTGCCGCCAGTGCATATAGTGGTGGCCGGCGTAGAGAAGATAGTGCCGACGTTAGTGGACGCAGTACACCAAGCAATTGTACAGGCCGCATACCACGGCCTTTATCCGCCCACCTATTTGGAGGTATCGGCCGGGCCCTCCTCGACTGGAGACATAGAGCTGGTGCGCGTCAGGCCCGCCCAAGGGCCTAAGGAGTTCCACTTAGTGCTTATAGACAACGGGAGGGGGGCTGCCGCTAGGGACGAAAAGTTGAGGGAGGCGCTTTTATGTATAAGATGCGTCAGGTGTGGCTTCGTCTGTCCGGTCTATAAGGCCGTCGGGAGGGAATTCGGCGAGCCTCCATACGTGGGGCCCGTCGGCGTTATGTGGCTCGCCATAACTCGCGGCTTTAAGGCGGCGGGGCCCTCGGCCATGAAGTGCGCCCATGCGGGCAACTGTAGAGAGGTCTGCCCGATGAAGATCGATATACCGGAAATTATAAGATACATAAAAACTCAATATTTAGCCCAATTAAACAAATCGTAAATATTTATTACAACGAACATTATTGCTCGTGGACGGGGAGGTATCCATAGAGCAGGCCATACTCGTAGGAATAGTGGTCGTCATAGCTGTGGCAGTCGGTTGGTATATGTATACCTTATTTTTGGCGAGCATCCAGTCGGGCAGTAAGATCTCGGTGACCCAAGCCGCCGTAAACAGCACCGGCTACCTACAGCTAATAGTAGCCAACATAGGCCCCTCCGCCGCGACAATAGTGGGAGCATATATAGGGGAAGTCCCCTGTCTGCCAAAATCCGCATCGGGCTCGGCGACTATTAGCGGCACCAAAATAACCCTAAATGTAGGAGGCTCGGCGACCTTGGTGTTCTACTGTAATGGCTTCTCCGGCACTGCGGGAACTGCCGTCCAAGGCTATGTAGTGCTCTCTACTGGCGCCGTCTTTCCCTTCACTGCGTCTGTGACCTAAGTCTACGTTTAGCCGCGTCGCGCGCC
>JBEULO010000058.1:4303-4495 GCA_041287225.1 Thermoproteus sp. | reverse complement strand
TGGCGCCGTTTTTATACGCCATGTCCAACAACGTCGTGGGGAAGTAAAGCGGGACGTTCAACCTACCCAGTTGTTGGAGGCAAGAGGGGCTCTCCACCAGGACCCCATGGGGGGAGATCTCGGCTACCTCCCGCCTCTTCATCTCCAATATCGAGTCCGCGATGTCTCTATGCCTCCTCGGGTACATGTCCC
>JBEULO010000058.1:0-4193 GCA_041287225.1 Thermoproteus sp. | reverse complement strand
CAGGCCCGACCTCTTTGAGCACGGCCTTGTTGCGTTGCGCCATCATCTCGGCCTTTTCGAACTGGCCGCTGTGCCTATACGCCGCACCGCAACAAGAAAACCGCGGGACCACTACGTCGTAGCCGTTCCACGTCAAGACCCTTATGGCGGCTGCGACCACCTCCCCCCTATAGCGCCAAGCCACGCATTCGGGGCTCACGAAAAGCGCCACTCTGCCAGCCCTCTCGCCCTTGGCCCTAAAGGTCCTCCCCACATAGGGGCCTACGTCCTCGCCGGACGTCATGGCCTTTACGTCCTCGCCGGCGGCGCTCCCCAGAGCCCTCGCGAATTTGAGCCCGACCTCTGTGTTCATCACGTTGAAGGCGAGGAGGTATCTCCCGAACGTGACGGACTGCAGTTGGTCTCTGTATTTCTTGTAGAACTCCTCGTAGACCGCTCCGTACTTGACGCCAGAGGGACATGCGGTCTCGCACCTAAGGCAGTAGACGCAGGCGTCAATGTACTTCAATAGGTCCTCGCTGGGGTTTGTCCTCCCCTCTATCACGGACCTGATCAGATGGAGCCTCCCTCTGGGGCTGTGTCCCTCCACGCCGGTGGCCAGATATGTGGGGCAGGTGGGGAGGCAGAAGCCGCAGTGTACGCACTTATAGACCTCGTCGAAGGCGCTCATGGCATCCTCCCCGGCGACAGCACTCCGTTGGGGTCGAATATCTGTTTGATCTTGGCCATAATGTCGGCGTTCTGTAGGTCCCATTTGGCTGGCGGCTTTAGGCGGTAGGTTTTGGCTCCAGGCGGCGGAGGCCCCGCCACAAACGCGACGCCCAGTAGGGGATATTTGAGGTACCTGCCCTCCAGTTTAGGCATCTGGGCCGGCGGCGCCACCGCCTTGACGAGCTCGCCGGAGGCGAAGAGGTCCTCGGCCTCGGTTACGGAGCGCCAAAGGCCTTCGGCCTCGGAGCCGTAATAGACGTCGCCCCTCCCCGATTTGGCCACCCTATACTCCACCTCGGACCTCACCCCCTCATATCTTAGATACAACTTGCCGTCGCGCTCCGCCGCCCCTATCGGGAGGAGGCGTCTGATCTCCGAGAGAGACTTGGGCTCCGTCGCGACTACGGCCACGTGTTCCGGCAGTGCGTACACCCTTAGGTAGACCTCGGTCAGGACCGCAAGAGTGCCCCAAGACCCGGCCAAAACCCTCTTTATGTTGTAGCCGGCTACGTCCTTCATGACCGGTGCGCCGAACCTTACGGGCTTCCCAAAGCCCGCGACGGCCCTCACGCTTAGGAGTTGATCCCTCGGGGTCATATAGCGGTAGGCCATGGGGCCGTAGAAATTGGTGGCCACCACGCCGCCTATAGACGACCTCCAGAATAGAGGAGGATCCAACGCAAGCCTCTTCCCCCTCCTCCCCAACTCCTCTTGAACCTCGGCGACAGGCACACAAGAGGATACGCGCAGTACGAACTCCTCGTCGTCGACCTCCACGACTTTCGGCATGGCCGACAGCTCGAGCTTCTCGTCGTAGGCCGCCGGAGGCCCCAGATCGACCTTGGAGCCCATACAGACTGGCAGAAGCCTCAACTTGGACCTATTGGCCTCGTCTATGGCCTCCACCAACTCCTCTACCGACTTGGGCCTCATGGGAATATCTTGCCGGGGTTCATCAGCCCTCTGGGGTCGAAGGCCGACTTTATGGACTTCATGACGCCTATTTCGACCTCGCTGTACATTTTAGGCAGGAGCTTCTTCTTCATGTAGCCCACTCCATGTTCGCCCGTAATAGTGCCGCCCAGCTCCACACAGGCCTCGAGTATTTCCTCCCCAGCCTCTATGGCCTTCTCCCTCTCGCCCGGCCTCCTCTCGTCGTAGAGTATGAGGGGATGTAGGTTCCCGTCCCCCGCATGGAAGACGTTGGCCACGCGTAGGCCCCTCTTAGCGCCTGCGTTTCTGGCTATCATCAAGGCCTCGGCCAACTTCTTGCGGGGTATAGTGCCGTCCTCCACTACGTAGTTCGGCCCGACGAAGCCCATGGCGCCGAACGCTTGCTTCCTGGCGGCCCAGACCTTGGCGGAGCGCGCCGGGTCTTCGATTATCTCGACAGACGCCGCGCCCGCCCTCCTTAAAGTCTCGGCGACTTTGGCGGCCTCCTCCTTCGCCCCGGGCGGCGAGCCCTCCACTTGTATCAACAAGATGGCCTCGGCGTCTCTGGGCAGGCCAGCGGCGTAGGGGCCCGACTCCACGGCCTCCACGGCCAGTTTGTCCATGAGCTCCATGGCGACGGGCATGGCGCCCGAGGCTATTACGGCCGAGACGGCCCTCCCCGCAGTGGGCAGGTCGTTAAAGGTGGCGAGGATCGTCAAGTTGGATTCGTAGAGAGGCGTTATCCTGATAGTTGCCTCGGCCACTAGGGCCAAGGTGCCCTCGGACCCCGTTATCAAGCCCAACAGGTCGTAGCCGGCCTCTTCGAACTCCTTGCCTCCTATCCTCCTCACCTCGCCGCCGGGCAACACGACGACCATCCCCCTGATTTGGTTCACCGTGACTCCGTACTTGAAGCATTTAACTCCGCCGGAGTTGTGGGCTATATTGCCGCCGATTGTGGACACCCTCTGGGAGCCCGGATCGGCCATATAGCCGAAGCCCAAATCTATGGGGTACTGATAGCCCATCCTCGACAGGTAGGAATTCACCCAGTCGTTTATAACGCCGGCCTGCACCACAGCCACCTCGTTGTCTAGATCTATCTCCAAGACCTTGTTCATACGGGCCGTGCTTACGACCAGCCCGCCCGCCATGGGCGCGGCGCCGCCGCTTAGGCTGGTGCCCGAGCCCCTGCCCACTATGGGAACGCCGTGCTCGTAGGCCGCCTCCACCACTTTGGCCATCTCCTCGGTGTTTGTGGGAAAGGCCACGAGGTCGGCCCTCCCCCTTAACGCCAGCGTGCCGTCCTGTTCGTAGACCAGCACGTCGACCGCGTTGCGGAGAACGCCCTTCTCGCCCAAAATGTCGACTAGGCGCTCTGCGAGGCGCTTTAAATTTTGGCTAGCCTCCATGTCTTATATCGTGGACGTAGTCGTAGAGCTCCAATATCTGTTTGTCGAGCCTCCCGGACGCCACGAGCCTCTGGACCTCCTCCCTCGGCATGAACATGGCTTGGAGCGCGGCGTCTCTCACCTCGTCGGGCAGAGGCGCGAGGGCCATTATCAGACGGCCGCCGTGTTGTAGGTACATAGGCGATTTGAGCTTGGCCTTTAGTATCTCCATTATGACCGGGGCAAAGGACCTATCGAAGCGGGGCGCGTTGGCGACCACAGCGGCCTCTACGTCCTTCTCCTTCAAGCTCGCCAGTACCCTCCTGGCCGCCTCGCCGGGCTTCACGTCCCTGAAGGGACCGGCCTTGTAGGCGTCCCGCAGGGCCTCCTTGACGGCCCCCACGAACCTCGAGAGTATCCTCTCGGCCGCTATCCTGTCGAGGTCCTCATAGAAGGCGTTGGTCCACTCCATGTGGAGGTTCCAGAGGGCGTCGAAGAGCTCTTCGGTGAAGGGAGTCCCGGCCGCCACTTTTATCTTGTCCTCGGCCGGTATGACCCCCAGGTGGGTCCTGGCGGGCCCCTTCAACGCGCCGTCTTTGGTCACCTTGGCCTTGTGGCGTAGGAGCGTCCAGAGCCACGTGGAGAATATACGGTAGGTGGCCAGGTCGTTCATGAAGCGCTGGCCCAGCTCGTAGTCGTCTATTGCCGCGGCCAAATTCCCGTTCAGTAGCTGGAAGCCGTAGTTCGCCGCCATATAGAAGGCGTGTTGTATGTGCTCGACGGTTATATCGCCTTTAGGCGGCTCGTACAGCGCCGACCATAGGTCCTTGCCTCCCCAAAGCTCCGGGCTGTTCAGGAGCTTCTCGGGGGAGTCCACCATATCCCTCCTAATCACCCACGGAGTTATGTTGCCGTTCTCGTCTATGAGGCCCAGCCTTATGAACAACTGCCTCTCTTGTTCCGTCAAGCCGCTGTCCACCGCCGGTATTTTCGCCCCGTCGACTTCTACGTACTTGACGGGGCGGTTGATAAGCCCCTCGAGCTCCTTCAAGTCGGCCCTAAGGGGCTCGTTGCCCGCCTTGACGTAGGACTCCTCGGGCGTCGCAACCCAGCTCTGTCTGAAGAGGTCGTAGAGCCTCCCCTTGACCCTCCCCTCTA
>JBEULO010000057.1:0-4498 GCA_041287225.1 Thermoproteus sp. | reverse complement strand
CTCCACGTGGAGGGTCCAGCTCTTGCCGAAAATAACCGCGACGGGCACGTCGGCTTTGACGATAGAGTTTAAGCCCTCGTCCCTCTCGGGCCTTACGCCCTTCCTTCTAGTGCTACCGAAAGCCGCCAGTTTCGCCCTCGCCAGGGGGCGCTCCCTCATGGCCTTAAAGAAGTCCAAGTCCTTGGGGTTCGAGTAGGGCCACCCGCCTTCTATATAGTCCACGCCCAGCTCGTCGAGGAGCAGCGCAAGCCTGATCTTGTCCTCAAGGGTGAAGGAGACGTTGGCGCCCTGCGCGCCGTCTCTCAGAGTTGTATCTAGGACTTCTACTCGATCCCCGACATGGCCCAGAGATGGAACATCTATATAAATGTTGTTGTCCCCTATGGGGCCTATATATTTGTTACGTCCCCACGAGGAGCGAGTCGGTCTTGAGGGCCCCCTTGGCGATTAGGTCGGAGTCGTCGCTTATCAGAGCCGCTCCGTACTTCCTGCTGAGATATAAATACACGGCGTCGTAATACGAAAGCCCTTCGTCCAGCGCCAACCTCAACGCCTCTCCGTCCAGCCCGACGCGCTCCACGCCCACCAGCTTCAAGACGTTTTTGAACTCCTCCAGGAGGTCGGCCCTGCCGACCCTCCTCAAGAAGTTCCCCAACTCGTAGTATATCAAATCGGCGGTGATGCTCGCCTTTAAGACGTCCACCGCCTTGTCGCCGCGTTTAAGTATCAAGTTGATAAAAGCTGAGGTGTCCAGGACGTACTTAACGCTCATTTCTGATCTCCCTAATGATTCTCGCCACCTCCTCGGCCGAGACCTCGAGCGACTGGGATATCCTCAAGGCGCTCCTCCTGGCCTCTTCCTCCTCCCTCCTCCTCAACTCCTCCTCCAAGGCGCGCCGCAAGACCTCGGAGATGTTGACGTTGTACCTCCTGAGCTTCTCCACGAGCTCCCGCCTGACCTTAGTGGAGACGGTGACCCACGCCACGTTTACTACAATACATGTAGTTAAAAGTTTTACTATATGGGCCCTAGGGCCGCGCAAGCTTTTTCTACGTAGTACATTACGTCTCGTGGCCGACAGCAACATATTATTGGTGACGCTTTGGGCCAAGCCGGAGCGAGCGCTGGCGGCTCTGCCGGAGGAAATAAGGAGGATGGTCGCGGCGGCCACGGCGCTTTACAGCAAAGACGGCGTCAACTACCTCTTGGCGTCGCTCGCCGAGAGGCTAGCGGCCGTGGATACCATAATTGTCTTCGGGCCGGACCTGACGGGGTCGGGGCAGGCTCTGATCGACGCACTTGAGGGCAGATGCGGCGAATGGGCCAGAATCCCCTGCGAGGCCGTGAGGGAGCTGGAGCTACGCGTCGTGGACTTGAGGGGCCACTACGGCGATTACGGAAAGCTCGCCGAGGCCATAAGGTCCAACTACAGGCCCAGGCCCTCCAGAGCGCCCAAGCGCCTCCCCATATCCCCGCCTAGAGGGGGGCCGGGCTACCCCAAACCGGTCGGCTGGGGCGTCCTCTACGACACCTCGCCCTACCACCTCTGGGTCAAAACGCTCGATTACGTCGCCACATACGGCTACAGGGACGGGGAGTCCTTGAGGGCCTCCGTCGTCGCCCAGCTGGGCTTGTGGGGAGTCGAGGAGGTCGAGGCCGAGGGGCCCGCGGCGATCTGCCAGGCCGAAGAGATAAGACGGGCCGTCTCGGACGCGGCGGGCGCGGGGGGAGGGCGGTGTTGGGTCCTCTCGGCGGGGGCTAGAGGCGAATGGGCCGTCATGGACCTATTGATCCGCGATGTAGACGTCGTGGAGCTAAGGCGGGAGGTGGCCGCAGTCGCGTCGACTTTCGTCGAGGCTGCCCGCTCCAGGGGCTTGAGGCCGGCCGTCGTGTCGTATTTGTTGCTAGACGCCCGGCTCCCCCTCGCCTCGTTGGATGTGCTGGAGTCCTTGAGGGGCGACCTGGCGGTGGCGTACGGCAGAGAGGTCTACGACCCCAGAGGCAGTTTCGTCCTGGCGGGCGGCTCCATACTGCACTACACCAGCGACGGGGCGCTCCACAGGGCGCTGGAGGCCGAGAGGAGGGCGGCCTTGAGGGAGGCCGCCAAATTGCTTCCAGACCACGCCTTCTATCTGGGCGAGGAATTCGCCGCCATGAAGCTGTTGGGGGACAGATACAGGCAGGAGGAGTGGCGAGATGACTAGCGGCGCCGCGTATTACGGCAAGTGGCTGGCATACGGCGTGGCTATTGGCGCGATAGCCGGAGCCTCGGCCCTTCTGCTCCACTACGCGGTGGCCGCTGTATCCCGCGCCTCCGGCCTTATTGCCGGCTGGGCGCCTTGGTCGAGACCGCTGATAGCCGCCCTCGGCGTCTTCCTCTCAGGCCTTCTGGCCTACGCCTTTGTAGGCGGGGGCGAGGAGCTGAGCATAAACGCGATGATAGAGAGGTACCACAAGAGGCGGGGCGAAGTCGAGGGGAGGGTGCCCGTGTTGGGCTGGCTGGCCTCGGCGTTGGATATCGGCCTCGGCGGCCCTGTCGGCTCGGAGGCCCCCATGGCCGCCATGTCGGGCGGCTTCACGTCGTTGGTGGCGGGCAGGCTGGGCTTGAGGGGAAAGGACAAAAGGGTCGCGTTCGCCGCGGCCTTGGGGGCAGGGATCGGTGCGATACTCAAGGCCCCCCTCGGCGGCGCTTTGCTCTCGGCCGAAATCCTATATAGAAGGGACGCCGAGTGGTCGGTCGTATATCCGGCGCTGGTCGCATCTGTCGTGGGCTGGCTTGTCTACTCGTCGGCTGTCGGCTTCGGGCCGCTGTTGGGCCGCCACGACTCGCCCGTAGGCCCCTACGAGCTGCCGCTGTTCGTGTTGCTGGGCGCCGCGGCGGGCCTCCTGGCGAGGCTCTACGTATATGTCCTCCACGGGCTACAAAAGGCCTTTAGGTCTTTACGGATCAACAACTACTTCAAGCCAGCAATAGGGGGCCTGGCGGCCGGGCTGATCGGGCTCCTCGCGCCGCAAGTCCTGGGCGAGGGGATAGGCTATATGGGCCAGGCGCTTTCGGACGGGCTGAAGGCCCCGCCGATCGTCCTCGCCGTCCTGCCCGTCCTGAAAGTCGCGGCTACTTCGCTCGCCGTGGGCTCTGGCGGAGTCGGCGGCGTGTTCGTGCCCGGCCTGGCCGCGGGCTCCTTCTTGGGGCTGGACGTGGGGCTTCTGCTCCACGCCTTGCTCCCGACTCTCGTCGTCGATGTGGCTCCTTTCGTAGTGGCGGGCATGGCGGCCATGTTCGGCGCGGCCTCCAGAGCCCCCCTGGCGGTGGCCGTAATGGCCGTCGAGATGACCGGCGACATATCGGCGCTCCCGGCCGTCCTGGTCGCCGTCGCGGCGTCTTGCGCAGTGGCGGGCGATATTGCGATATTTCCGGCCCAGCCTCCGAGGAGGCAGCGCGCGTAATACGCTACCTTTATATCGATCTGTCAACTCCCATACGTGGTGGTGCTGGCCTTCCTGTCGGCCAGCGGAGGGGTCGGGAAGACCACGCTCGCGCTACATATAGCCCATAGGTTCCTCGGCGAGGGGAAGAGGACGTTGTTGGTGGGCCTAGACCCCAGCGCCGGGCTAAGCACGGTCCTGCTGGGCGAGGACGGCGTCGCGAGGCTGGAGGCCGAGGGGAAGACGGCAGGCGACGCCCTCTTGAGGTACATGAGGGGCGAGGCGATCGACATGGGGCAGTATGCAGTTAGGGTGGACGTCGGGGGCCGCCCGGCGGAGCTCGTCCCCAGCGGCGACTCCCTAAGCGACGCCATGGGCCTCCTCTGGTTCTCCGGCAACAGGCCCAGCCCCGAGCGGATTCTGGGCAGATTCCTAGAGGAGTCGGGCGCCTCCAAGTGGGACGTCGTGGTGTTGGACACGTTGCCCTTCTACGAGAGGCGCTACACCCTTACGGCCTTCTACGCCGCGGACAAGATAATACTCGTGACGCATCCATACGGCGCGGAGCCCTGGCGCGCCAAGAGGATGTACAGAAAGCTGGCCGAGCTGGTCGGAGCTACCGTCGATATGAAGGCCAAAGTCCTCATAAACCGCGTGGACTCCAGCACCAAAGAGGCGAAAGAGGCCTACAGGATATTAGAGAGGACTCTGGACCTCCCCAGATTCCAGACCGTGATATATCAGCGAGTCGCCTACACGAGAGTCCCCAAGATGGAATACCAAAACGACAAGAAGGCGAGACAAGAGGTAGAGTCGCTGTTTAGAGAGGTCAAGGATTGGCTCGACGTGGAGCTGAGCCTATACTGACGCGCGCCCGAGACGAGACGACGCGACGCCAAGGCGGGGGCCAACGCCGATATGCGATACTAGGCCTCTCGGGGCCGTGAGGCGCGAACACACTACGCGCCGCACGGGGAGGCAAAACTTTTAAAGGGATGAGTTCATGTCGTTTAGCGGCGGTAGTCTAGCCTGGTTTAGGATGGCGTAGAGGCGCCGGGGCCTCCTATTTTC
>JBEULO010000056.1:0-4547 GCA_041287225.1 Thermoproteus sp. | reverse complement strand
TATGCCTCCAGCTTGATGATGCGCGATGCCTTTTCTAAATCGGCTCTGACCACTTCAACGAAGGCCTTCGCCTTATAGCAAGGCGGTTGCCCCTCCAGTATCGGCACTATTTTTATATAAAATTCATATTCGCCCTCGCCTGCCAGCCCGTCTAGGCTTCGCGAGACGTCTCTAAGTTTGCCCACTTGTGCGCCCTCTATCGGCTCAGCCAGGGCGACGAGTCCCACCAGCTTGTTGGTCTCTCGTACCACCACCTCGTAGATGCCGTCTCTGGCCTTCACAAGCGCCAGATGCATGGGGAGGACCGAGATGTCTAGCTTCTCGAAGAGGTCCACAATGCCGTAGATCACCCTCTCCACCACCAAGTTGCTACAACCGGCCAGCGCCGCCTTGTCGACGCAATTGAGGTCGCAGGGGGCGCACCGCCCATCTATGAGCTTAATGAACTCGGCGGTGTATTTCATTTCGTCGTAGCGGGGGGACTTGCCGTAGCTCCTCAACACGGCCTCTACGGTCTGGGGCAACTCCCTACATTCGTCGTCCAGCCTCTGAATTATGTCGGTCACTACGCAGTTCTTCAAGGCCGCGTCGCGGAGGAGGGAGAGGGCCTCCTGCCTCCTGCCCTCGTAGAGGAGCCTCCCCACCTCCAGCGCCTGTCTGGAGAAGACGCCGCCGGTCGACAGCCCCAACGCGCTTAGGGTGGGCGTTATGGTCCTCGCCAAGCTCTTATTTAGGCCCAGCCTCTCCAGGTGCCTCCCAACGACGGCGCCTACGTCGGCCTCGCCCTTCAGATAGGACGTATATGCGTCCACTAGTATCTCCAAGATCCTCTCTGGGGGCACTCTGATGTACCAAGACTTGTACGTACATTTCGGCTCCAAGGCGCTTCTCAGCTCCGCGCAGATGGCCTCCAGATCGGCTTGGCTCCTCAACTCGTAGAGCCTATCGCCTATCCTGATCTGCACGGCAATATCGCGCCATGAATTATAAATCGAGCGAAAAAGCCAGGAAAATACACTATCGGCTCCGATGCGGAGGCTTGCGCCGACGGCGGGGGCCGGCGCGAATACAATATTAGTCCCAACATTTTTCCGATGTCCTCAACCAGCTTCGACGGCCTGGCGGGCGAGGTCGTAGAGATATTAGCGGCTAAAGATGCGACGAGGGCCAAGGCCCTCCTCAAGCGCATCCACGACGAGAAGGCCTTCGTGCTGGCCGACTACTATATAGGCGGGGACGTCTTGGACGAAGCGGCTAGGCTCCACGCCCTTCATATAGCTCTAGTCTCGATGTTCGTAAAAGGATCCGCCGGCGGGGTGACCGGAATCGACTTGCTTTTAGCCAAGGCGTTCTCGGAGGCGCTTGCGGGATGTAGGGACGTAGAGCCGCCGCGGGAACTACAAGGCGAGCTCGCCGAATTCTACTCCACGACGGTCGAAGCCCTAAACGGCCTTCTGAGGCGGCTATGCTCGAAGAGCTGATAAGGAGGGGGGTCGAGGCGGCTAGGAGGAGCGGGAGGCAGGGCTGGGTCCTATTGAGGCTGGCTGATCTCACAATAATTGGGGCCTTCAAGAGCCCGCAGGAGGCGCGAAGAGCCGCCGACAGGCCCGGCCTCTATCTACTCGTAGAGGTGTAGTTTTTTAACCGGCCCGCCTCAGGCCCTATATGTTCTTGTTGAGAGATGTAGACAGCCTGGTGGATGCGGCCGGTCTGGTCGAAGACATTATGGCCGCCTTGAGGGCCCCGAAGAAAGTCCTGCCGAGGAGGGCCTTGGAGCACCAAGGACTTTGGTTTGCGCCCATGGCCGCATACGTCGAGGGCATGGGCATAGGGGCGAAGCTCGTGGGCATATACCCCAAGGCGCGTCCGCCCGTAAAGGCCATCTCTGCCCTAATCGACGTGGAGAGCGGCGAGGTGCTGGCGGTCGCCGACGGCACCAAGCTGACGGGCTGGAGGACCGCCGCCGCGAGCGCGCTGGCCGTAAGGCTGTTGGGGGCCAGGCCCGACGTGGTCGGCGTAATAGGCGCCGGAGTCCAGGCGGAATACCACGTGAGGGTCTTCAGGGAGGTCTTCAGACCCTCTAGAATTCTCGTCTATAGCAAGTCCCGAGCCGCCGACTTCGCCAGAAGGCTCGGCGTTGAGGCGGCCGCCTTAGAGGAGGTACATAGAGCCGATTTAGTAATAGCGGCCACCAACAGCAGGGAGCCTGTGGTGTCGGGGAGGCTCTTGAGGCCAGGCGCCGTGGTGGTGTCCGTCGGCGCTCCGAAGCCCGTTAGGGAGCTGGACGAGGAGACGAAGAGGAGGGCTAGATGTGCCGTGGCCGACAGCCCGGAGGCGCGGGAGGAGACCGACGACCTCTCGGGCCTCGATGTGGTGTTGCTTGAGGACTTGGCGTCCAGTAGGGGGGAATGTCGGAGGGGCGAATTGGCCCTATACAAGTCGGTGGGATACGCGCCTTTCGACACCGCCGCGGTCTTCCACGTCTACAGAAGGGCCCTACAGATGGGGAAGGGGCTGAAGGTCGACTTCTGATATCGACATTCCGCCGGGCAAAAACCTCTTGTTGAGCGTAAAGACTTGGAGGCGATCCGCCGGCCAGTTTTGGGGCAAAGAGCTCGATCAGCTCGTCTCTTCCTCGCTTCACCTATCGATCCATCGACCCGATCATCATTGTCGTCATGGAGCGCTGATATTATAAATTTATCTGAGCTAAATTCGATATATCAAAATATAATTATTCTCCTTTATATATTTTTGATATTCCGCCGGGGCGATTACGGTTATTAATGGGAAACCAAATATCTTATTAATGCCGTGGGAGTTCGTCCTCACGGCCGACAGGTCGTCCTTCACCGACTACGGAGGCGCCACATCTCTGGGCTACATCGCCTGTATGCCTGCGAGGTTGGTGCCCCGTTTCTTCATGGAAAGGTTCTTCACGCCGCCCATAAAGGCCGATAGGGAGGGCAAAGCGCCCTACGCCCCCTACGCCTTGAGGAAGGTAGAGGCCGTACTGATAAACGCGGGGTATAGCGATGTGGCGGTCGTGCCGCCCGAGAGGTTGGAGAGAGCTGTCGGCCCCAAGACCAGGCTGCTGGGGATCAGCGCGGGCCACGACCCCTACGGCCTCTCTCCGGTCAGCACCTTTTTGACCACCATATTGGGCGGAGGCGAGACTTGGACCTATAGGTTCTTCAAGGAGCTGGGCGACAAGGTCGAGAAGTTGAAGGAGAAATACGGCTTTAAGGTCGTAGTGGGGGGCCCGGGCGTGGAGCAGTTAATGCGGGCGGGCAGGCCCAAATGGGCCGACGCCATATTTCTTGACGACGTGGAGGTGACCCTCCCCAAGTGGTTGCCTAAAATACTAGCTGGCGAGGAGGTCCCGCCAGTCATAAGGCCGGGCGTAAACGAATATCCGGCGGCTGAGGACATACCGGCCATAGTGAACCCCGCAAGGCTCGGCGAGGTGCAGATCACTAGGGGGTGCCCCCGCGGGTGTCAGTTCTGCTCGGTCACCCCGATAACCTTCAGGTCCATACCCATACCGACAGTGGTCAAGGAGGTAGAGGTCAACTTAAAGGCCGGGTGGACCCAAGCCGATCTGATAACCGACGACGTCCTGCTCTACGGCACTTCGCCCTACGGCCCCGACAGGTTGAAGGTGAACCACGACGCGATAGTGAAGCTCTACCAAGCGATTAGATCCGTTAGAGTCGGCGAGAAGAAGGTAGAACATATATTCTTCAGCCACGTCTCGGCCGCCCCTGTCGTCGAGTCGCCTAAGACCGTCAAGGCCATAGCGGAGCTGGGCGGCTTCGGGCCCGACAAGGGCGACACCCCCGTGATAGGCCTCGAAACAGGCAGCATTAGGATTCTCAACAAATATATGAGGAACAAGGCGTACCCCTTCCCGCCGGAGAAGTGGCACGACGTGGTAATAGAGGCCACGGCCATACTCAACGAGAACTACATCTATCCGGCATACACGATGACTATCGGATATCCCGACGAGACCGAAGACGACATAAGGCAGACGCTCGAGATCGTAGAGAAGATCATAGACCACGACTTCATAGCCTGGGTCTTCCCGCTCCCCGTAATACCCATGTACACCTCCGCCCTGAGGCACCTCAAACACCCGACGCTAGACCTACTGCCCGAAGGCTTTTGGGACGTCCTCTACGTCAGTTGGAAGTACAACCTGAAGGTCACTAGGCGCCTCGCCCCCATTATACTGCAGAACTCGCGAAATAGAATTATAAGCAGGATGGTCAACTACATGATAGACAAGATATTCAACTCCATCGAGTGGATGTTCCAACAGCTTAAAGAGACCAGAGGCAAGTCGTCCCTGGCCCTATCGCCTATAACTCTGGACAACGCGTTCGGAGTCTTGAAGGCGATATATTGGCTGGCCAGGATATCCTTCGCCAATAAGGATTGAGCTTTTTTATTGGAGCACCAGCCTTTATGGTGTATTCGCTCTGCGCTAAATGTCAAGGCAGGAAGATGTTATGCGGACTGCCGAGATGTCCCATTGTTGAGAG
>JBEULO010000055.1:0-4601 GCA_041287225.1 Thermoproteus sp. | reverse complement strand
AACCTTTCGTATATTGTTCAAAATATCGGATGTGTGGGGAGTACCACAATGGGCCCGCCGGGATTTGAACCCGGGATCTCCCGCGCGTGAGGCGGGCGTTAGGGAGCCGTGCGTCTTCACACGGCTTTCAATCCTACCGCTAGACTACGGGCCCTATGGCTGATCCGCGATATAATTTTAAGTTTTTCGCCTCCGGCTTCCCGCCAGGAGCGCCGCCGAGGCCGACGTCGAGGCGGCAGCCGCCACGAGCTCCCAAGCTAGAGGCGGCGATAGGGCCATGGCGTAGGAGAATAGATAGCTCATATTAAGGCCCAGCGCCATGTCCACAAAGTTTATGACGGCCAGAGCAGACGACGGGCTGCCCGAGGCCGACCCCTCCGCATATATGGACGTCATGTAGATAGTGTAGGCGGATCCGTAGGCGAATACCGCGGCCGGAACTAGGGGCAGGGGGTCCCAGGGCATCGTGGCCATAGAGGCCGACGTAGCGACTGCCGACGCCACGAATACGAGCCGTTTGTCGCGGGACCTGTCGTATATGGCGCCGAGGAGGCCGCCCAAGAGGCCTGAGGCCATAGAGGCAGAGGATATGGCGCCGGCTATCGAGGGCGGGGCCCCCCTATAGAGCTCGAGCCACGAGGCGGTCAGGCTGTTTGCGGCATATGCGGCCCCCCATATCGGGAACGAGGCCAGGCCTAGGGAGAGGGCGGACCTGTCGAGCCTCATCTCGTGTTTAAAGCCGCCTTGAGATAAAAGCGGAGCCGACATGGCCGCCGCAATGACGCCGGGCGCAACTACGGCGGCCCTCCACCCAGACGCCTCGGCCACATAGCCCCAGTAGTACCCGACGAGGGCGCCCACGTTGAAGGAGGCGTTGTAGAGGCCCAACGCCGAGCCGACAGCCCTCGGCCTCAAGGCCACTAGGGCGGCTCCGGCCGTTGAGAAGAAGAGGCCGGCCCCCACCCCCGCCGTTGCCCTAAACGCAAGGGCCTCGGGCCAAGTCACCGCGAGGCCTACAGCCGCAGAGCCGACGCCTAGTAGGAGGAGCCCCAGGCCCGCCGTCTTCACATCGCCTATTTTGGAGCCCAGCCAGCTGGCTGGTATCTGCGCGGCCGCCGCGCCGGCTATAAAGGCCGCCGGCAGGAGGCCGAGCTCTGCCTGCGTCGCCGAGAGGTCTCCCGCCATGGCGGGCAGGAGCGGCGCTGTGTAGAACCACAAGAGGGCGTATACGGCGCGCGAGGCCAAGACGTAGAGGAAAAGCCTCTCCACGCGGGGCCAAACGGGGCGTTATTTATCCATCACGTTGCCGTCGGCCTAAAATAGAGCAATATAGCTAATATATCGTTATATATATGATATTATCGATAATTAGCGATGATCCTCAAAACATATAAATAATTCATAACTTGTATCTAATGGAGGGCGGAGTCCCCATAGCCGGACGGCTGGAAAGACTGCCCTGGACTTCAGAGCACACCAAACTGCTCGTGTTGTTGACTCTAGGCGAGTTCTTCGAGCTTTACGACTGGTTTTTGGGCGGCTTCGTCGCCGTGCCTGTGGCATCCTATTTCAACATATCTCTGGCCTCTTCTATATACTATACAGTGGCGCTTTTCTTCCTCGGCGCGTTTGTGGGCTGTATTGTATTTACATATATAGGCGACGCCCTCGGCAGGAGGACCGCGTTGATTGTAAACATGGCCATAGCGGGCGCGGGCTTCTTATTGACGCCGTTTATGCCCAACGCTACGCTCTACGGCGCCATGCGGTTCATAACCGGGCTCGGCGTGGGGCCCGAGTCCATATTGGTCGTAGACGTGTTGACCACGGAGTTCTTCCCGGCGAGGATTAGAGGCAGGGCGCTGGCCGGGGCGTACACAATAGCTTGGACTGCGCCCATCGTAGTGGCGCTGTTGGCCAACCTCCTCATCCCGTTAAAGGCCCCCCTCCCCGGCTGGAAGTGGCTCTTCATATTTGCAAGCCTCGGCGTACTTCTAATAATCCCCTGGAGGTTCCTACTGCCCGAATCCCCCAGATGGCTCGAATCTAGAGGGAGGTATGGGGAGGCGGACGCCATAGTTAAGAGGTTCGAAGAGGCCGCTTTGAGGAGATACGGCTCCCTCCCGCCGCCTCAGCCCGTCGAGGTCGTCAAGGCCGAGAGGGTGCCTATAGGCGAGCTCTTCTCCGGCGAGTACCGCAGGAGGACCGCCATGCTTTGGATCTTCGAGTTCCTACAGACCGGGGTCTATTACGGCTTCGCCTCTCTGGCGCCTTCCGTCCTCTACCTCAAGGGCATAGCCTTCGTGAAGACGCTCCAATTCTCCCTCTTGATATATACGGGCTACTTCTTATCTTCGGCCATATCTATGCTCATAATAGACAACGTGAAGTTCGACAGGAAGTGGCAGACGGCCCTAGTCATGTTGTTGATGGGCGTCGTGGGCCTCGCCTTCGGCTTCTCGTCCACCGTCGCCGAGGCCGTGGCGTCGGGCTTCGTCTTCGCGCTTCTGGCCAATATATTCTCCAACGCCTTCCACCAATACGCGGCCGAGCTCTACCCGACTAGGATCAGGGCCTTTGCGACCGGCATACAGTACAGCCTAAGCAGACTGGGCAACTACGTCTGGATGTCCCTACTGCCGACAGTCCTCACGGCCTATGGAGCCGCCGCCATGTACGCCATAGTCTTCGTCCTATCTATAATCGTATTTATCGACGTGGCCCTACTGGGCCCCAAGGCCTCGCAGATAGTAGTCGAGAGGCTCTCCAAATAGGCGAAAATTTTTTATTGCAGTCTGTATGGTGGAACTGCGGGGGTAGCTCAGCCTGGTTGGAGCGCCCAGGGGCGTGGCCCCGAGGCGCTGGGGGTCCTCTATATCTTCAACAGAGCCAGATACATAATCGCCGACGCCGCGGCGAGCAAACCCGATAGGAGCCAAAGGCCTTCGTAGCCCCCTGACGGCAACACGTAGGCCGCCACAGCCGGCGCGACTATGCCCGACGACTGCCAGAACAAATTGGCCACGCCCGCCACAGTGCCGGCCTTATCGCGCCCCACCAGCGACACGGCGGTCGAATTGGCCGGAGTTATGACGAACCTGACGAAGCCCATCAGGGCCGCGTTTAGGAACAAAAGGGCGCCTCTGACGGCGCCTAGGAGCGCGATGAGGAGGCCGTACGCCGCCTCGAAGGCCACGAGGGTCTTCTTGACGCCCAGCCTGTCCATCACGGCCCCCGCGACCACAGTCGACGGGATGCCGGCAAGCGCAAGGAGCGAATAGGCGAAGCCGGCCTCGTAGCCCCCGAGACCTGCCTCCAGGAAGTACTTATACGCATAGAGCGCCACGGCCCAATAGGAAAGGAAGAACAAAAACCCGGCGGCGCTTACGGTCAACGCGTTTACGTCCTTCAAGACGGCCAGCCCGAACTCAGCGGCGTTGCGGGGCCGCGGTCGGGCGGACCTCCTCAGAGGCAGATAGGACGCCGAGAGGGCCGCCGAGACTGCCGCAATTAGGTAGTACGGTGCGCGCCAGCCGAGGTCTATGCACAGAGCCGGGAGGGCAACGCCAGCTATTACGATGGAGAGGGGCCAGGCCAGGCTGTAGTAGCCCATGGCCGTTGGGAGCTCGCCGCGGCTGAACTCCGAGGATATCAGCTTCACGGTGGCCGGATATATCCAGCCCGCAGAGAGCCCCATGAAGAAACTCGCCGCGTATTCGACCGACATGCTGTCGGCAAGCCCCGAGGCCAGCGATGAGAGGGCGAGGCCCAACAGAGACGGCGACAAGACGAGGCGGGGATCGGCCCTATCCGAAAGCGCGCCGGAAGGCACCTGCACCGCCACATAGCCAGCGAAGAACAACGAGAAGACTATACTGTCGTCGACCACTGTGGGCCTGAGAGAGGAGTAGGCGGAGACTACGCCCCAGGCGAGGCGCGAGAAGTAGCTCATAAAGAAGGAGGCGGAAGCCAACGCCACTACGAGCCACCTCCTAGTCCCCACGGTTGCGAGCAGGAGGCCTCTTATAAGCCTTGGCCGCCTCTCTAGCGGAAGAAAGCTTAAAAAGCAGTGAGCACAATCCTAATGCCCCCAGCGCCGCGGATCCCCGCGTAGGGCTCATAAAGGGCTCCCGGCCCGAGCATCCGGGAGGACCCGGGTTCAAATCCCGGCCCCCGCATCCTCTTCTGCCGACATGCCCCACGCCCTCCAAGAGCTTCGATGTGAGGATTGCTCCTTAGCACATCGGCGTACTCCCCCGCCGATGCCTCTCCGTATTTGTCACTCCAAGCGAGGCCCACAGCCGCGGCCTCCGCATGAGCGGACTAGGCCTATAGGGCCCTGTCGGGCCGCGGCGGAGGAGATATAGACGTCGCTAGCCGGCCCAGTCCAGATACTCTAGGTAGGCCTCGACTTCCCACCTCCTCCTCTCGGCCTCGTCGCGTGAGTAGATGGGAACTCCGTCTCTAAGCACGACGTATATCAAGTCGAGGGGGGCCACGTCGAGCGCAACTACGTCCACCTCGACTCCGAGCGCAGAGGCGAGCTCCTCCTCCAACATGGACTCATCCAACGCCGTGACCTCCCTGCCGAAGTAGACGGC
>JBEULO010000054.1:0-4618 GCA_041287225.1 Thermoproteus sp. | reverse complement strand
GGAGGCGTCTTGTCGAGAGCCGTACAGCCAGTCGGCCACCCTGTTGAAGGCCGTGGCGCCTGTGATGGTTGTCAAGAGCGTCATCACGACAACTGCGGTGAAGAGGTCCCTGTCTAAGAGGCCTATTTTCAGCCCGATGGCGGCTATGGCGAGCCCCGTCTCGCCTCTAGGCAACATGCCGGCCGCTATGGCGGACGCGGCCCTCACGTCGCGGGTGTAGATATACGCGAAGGGGAAGACGCCGAGGGCCTTGAAGGCGAGGCCTATCGCCGTGAGCTCAAGCGCTACGATCAACGCGGGGCCGCCTAGGCCCGCCACGTCGCTCTCGGCTCCGACTATTATGAAGAAGAGGGGGCCGAATATCTGGAGGAGGGCTTCGGTCAGCTTCTTTATGTTCTCTCTGCTGAGGCCCTCCGCGACGGCCACTCCGCCTATAAAAGCCGCTATTATCGGCGAAAAGCCCAGAGCGGTCATGGCCGCCACGAGGCCGAAGACTACGACCAAAGAGAACTCGTAGGCATATTCGTCTTTTATCCTCTTGGAGATGCGGGACATAGAGACTAGAGATACGGCCAGTATGGTCAGCCACGCCGCTGTGTAGTAGATTGTGGTATTCAAGATCCGGGAGGTCGAAAAGGAGCCGGACGATATTACGCCGAGCACTACCGAAAGCAAGATGAAGGTCACCACGTCGTCTATGGCCGCGGCGGCCGTCAGGAACGAGGCGCCGGCCCCCCTTACTCCGCGCTCCAACAATATGGCCGCGGCCGCCGCCAGACTCGTCGCGGCGAGGCTCAAGCCCAATAGGAGGGCGCCATACATGCCGACGGAGCCCGCGAATATGTAGTAGGCGGCTATAAACGGCGCCAGGGCGCCTGCAGTCGCGCCGAGCGCGCCCAAGGCGCCTGCAGACCTCAGAGGCGTCATGCCGTGCTCGAGGCCAGCCGCAAATATCAAGAGGACCACTGCAAATTCCGCCAAGAAGTTGGTGTAGTCGTTGAGTTGGAACACCTGGACGCCGAATATCGAATTGAGGACGCCGCCTAGGGCGCTCGGCCCTAGGGCCAGCCCGACCAATATGTCGGGCACTATGCCTGGGATCTTCGCCCTCTGCGCGACCGATCTGAAAATAGCGGCTAGAAACAACATTATCGAGAGCTCCAGGAGGGTCAGATATATGGGGCCTATCATTTAGCTCTCGCCCTCATCGCCCTGAGCACGTCGTTGAGCAGAGCCAGGCTGGTCTCGAGCCTGCCGGCCCCCCTCCCCAAAACCCGTATCTCGTTCACCTCGGTGGTTATCTCGACGGCGTTTACGGCGTAGCGGGCCTGAAGCAGAAAGTCGTCCGGCTGTAAGACGGCCGGCCTCACCGAGGCGCTTCTTGCCTCGAAGTCGGCCTCGGCCACGTATTTGGTGCGGGGCCCCAGGTATTTGAGGGGCTCTCTACGCACATCGGCCAGGCCTATCCTCAAGCCCAACGTATTGGCCAATATGACCAGTTTGGCCGCGGCGTCGAGGCCCTCCAGATCTACCGCCGGGTCGGGCTCCACGTAGCCTCTCGCCTTCGCCTCTTCGAGGGCCTCTTCGAACTTAAGGCCGTCTATATCGACTCTAGTCAAGATGTAGTTGGTCGTCCCGTTGAGTATGCCTCTAATCCTCGACGTCCTCTGCCCTATCAGCCCCAACGCCATATCTATCACCGGCGTCCCCGCCATGACTGTGGCCTTGTAGAACACCGGCTTTTCGTAAAGCTCGGAGAAATAGAGGGCGAGGGGGGCCTTATTTGCTGTGACTATAGAGAGGCCGTATCTCAACGCCTTTCGGTAGGCCGAAATCGCAGGCTCCCCGTCTGAGTAGTTGGGAGGACTTACGTCTACGAGCACCTCGCCGCATCTCAACGCCTCGTCTAGAGCCGCGGGCTTCCCGACTCCGGCCTGCGCGACGCCGCCTCTCGGCGCCCCCAAGAGTTTCTCCACTTCGTCCCTCTCGAAGCCCCTACAGTTCGCGACGCCGCCTCTGCTGTCGAACACCGCCGCTATCTTCAAGTCGGTCCTGCCGTACAGGACCTGCGCGAAGGTGCGCCCCACCCCGCCGAACCCGTAGAGGATGAGCATAAGGCTGGCGCGTCTCTCTCTTAAAAGTTTCGCGCATTAGGCGCGGCCTGGCGTCTGGCCACAAAGGGCCTGCGTATCCTCGCGAGCGACAATACGGCCGCGGCTATCGCTATGGCCGACAGGACAGCCAGCGACCCGCGCGCGCTCTGGAGCAGGTCCGTGGAGCTCGACAGAGTCGAGGCGGCTATCGCCATGCTTAAAGACTGGCCTACAAGCCTCATGACGGCCACTACGGCCGATGCGACGCCTCTATGTTTCGGCTCGACCGAGCTCACTATTATATTCGTATTGGGCGATATGAAGAAGGCGAAGCCGAGGCCCAGTAGCACGAGCTCCGCCTCGAGGGCATAAATCGGCGTGTCGGCGCCTATGAGGGCCATGGAGGCCAGAGCCGCCGCAGCTACCCACATGCCGAGGGACGATATGAGGCCGGGCTCGACGAAGTCGGAAAGCCATCCGGAAATCGGCGCAAATACAGCCATGACGGCCGGTTGCGAGAGCAGAAGGAATCCGGCATATAGCGGCGAGAAGCCCCTTACGTCTTGGAGATATAGGCTGAGGACGTACACGACGGCAAAGGTGGCCATGTAGTTCAACATGGCTGCGAAGGCGGCCGCGGAGAACCGCGCCCTTTTGAACAGCGAGAGGTCCAGCAGGGGCTCGCGGGCTCTGAGCTCGTAGACTACAAATAGGGCCAACAAGACGACGCCGAGGGCGACCATGTAGGGGCTGTAGGTAAGACCCCACACCGAGAGCGACAACGACGCCGTCAATAAGACGGCCCCCGCCACGTCGTATTTACGCGCATAGGGGCCTCCGCACTTGACGCCTCTGAAGAGGGCCAACGACGCCAGAGCTAACGCCAAATTTGTTAGGAATATGTAGTGCCAATTGATGGAGGCGAAGGCGCCTCCCACCAACGGCCCGGCCGTAAGCCCGGTATATACGGCGAGCGTATTTATGCCTATGGCCTTCCCCCTCTCGCCTTCGGGATATATGGAGGTGATGAGGGCGTAGTTCGTGCCGAACACCATGGCGGCTGCCGCGCCCATGGCCACAAGTTCTGCCGTCAGCAACAGTGGATTCGAGGAGAGAAAAGCCGCCAGAGAGGACGCGGCGAGGGCCACGAGCCCCAGCCTGTAGATGAAGGCACGACCCGCGAGGTCCCCCAGCCTTCCCATGGGTATCGCCAAAGCCCCCGTCGACAGGGCCAACGCGGTCTGGAGCAGAGCTATATAGCTGTAGGAGACGCCTAGAGCGACCGACATGATCGGCGCCGCTACGTTTATGGCGTTGCCTAAATACGGCATTATGAAAGAACTTAGAGATATGGAAGTCAAGACGGCTCCGCGCCTCACCATGTCAATTAGGGCATGTACTTAAACGTCAAAATGGCCGCAGGGCGCCTACGAGCGGCTGGAGGACGCCTTAAATATTAAATACACCTCCATCTACGTGGAGGCGCTCTGGGCGAAAATGGCCGTCGCGGGGGCTCTGGCCGTACTGGCCGAATTCGCAGTTACTTACGTCTTGGTCTCGCTCCTCTCGCTTCCGCTTTGGGTCCTGGCGGTGGGCCTGCCCCTATTTTGGTTATTTCAATGGCTGATCTCTCCCAGCCTAATACGGAGGGGGGCCCGGGAGGTGACCGACGACCCGGCCTACTCCTGGCTGAGAGATATGGTGAACAAAATCGCCGAGGCCTCGCGCGTAAAGCCGCCGAGGATATACGTGACGGACGACCCGTTCCCCAACGCATTCGCCTTCGGCAATCTGGTCGAGGGCAGGGGCGTGGCCGTGACGAGGCCGCTCTTGGACATCCTAAACGAAGACGAGCTCTACGCGGTTTTGGCGCATGAGGTCGGCCACGTGAGGCATTTCGACATGGAGGTAGTGCTGGCGCTCGGCTTGATACCATCGGCGCTCGGATCTATCGGCGGCTTTCTGCTATATGGAGGCCAGATGTTACTACTAGCGGCCCTCGACGAGGCGGCCCTGTTCATAGGCCTGTTGATGCTTGCGGCCGGCTTCCTCCTAGTCGCCGCTACGTTCTTCATACAGATATTCGTCTTGTGGTTCAATAGGCTCCGCGAGAGCTACGCGGACCTACACGCCGCGCGCCTTCTGGGGCCCTCTGCGGTGAATCTGGCCAGGGCTCTGGCTAAAATCCAGATATATATGAGCAACGTGAGGGTCGACCCCTTTAAGGGCATCGTCCTCACGGTGCCCCCCATGAGGATAAAAGAGACAAACCCAGACGACCTGTTGAGGAGGTGGACCTCGGAGCACGTCTCGCCGCTGGCCGACCTCCTCTCGACCCACCCACATCCGGCCAAAAGAGTAAAGGCCATATTGGGCTGGACGGCCGCCAAGCCTTAAGGCGGGTCTCCGGCCGCTAAAAGGCCGAGCAACCCCGAATGTACATCCCCTACAATCTCGGCGGGCCGCAGATCGTTGCACATTTACGAACGCCTCTCTGCAGATCTCGCCGTCTCTTTGGCGCATAT
>JBEULO010000053.1:36026-36466 GCA_041287225.1 Thermoproteus sp. | reverse complement strand
CTCGACTCGATGTTGGAAGACGACGTCAAGGCGGGAGAGGCGGCGGTGGAGCTCTACAAGAAGGGCGTAGATCTCTACACCATACAGAGGGCCTTCGCCCTAGGCCTGTTGGGGGCGCGGGCCAGGAGGAGGCTGGTCCCGACCCGTTGGGCCATAACGGCCGTGGACTCGATAATAGGCGACGCCCTGGCCGAAAGGGTGAGGCGCGCGCCTGAGGTGTCCCAGACGTTTTACGGATACGCCGAATATCTCGACAATAGGTATTTGGTGTTGGTGGCGCCAGGGCCCCTCAGGTTCTTCTATTTGGAGAGGTGGATATACGGCGGCAAGGCCGTCGAGGTGGAAGTGATAGAAGACCCGAGGGGGAGGAGGAGCACTATGGACGGCGGCTACGAGGCGGCGAGGCTCGCCGTGTTGGAGAAGCTGGCTGCCCTAAACCG
>JBEULO010000053.1:32190-36007 GCA_041287225.1 Thermoproteus sp. | reverse complement strand
TACGTCTCTGTGGGCAACTGGCAGATAAGAGAGACCCTCCGCCGGATGCAACTAAGGCCTCTAGATGAGGACTATAGGAAATACGTAGAGCTCGTGGGCAGAGATCCGTCTTCTCTCGTAAGGGCGCCTCGCCGCCTCGACGAGTACTTCTAACTCACTTGAAGTGAGTTTACCATATATTCGGAGGGAAATCTACGCAGGTGTTCGAGGAGTTCCAACTGGCCTGGAGGGCCTTATGGGAGAGGAAGGGGAGGACTATAGGCACGATAGCGGGCGTAATGATAGCCTTCGTCGCGCTCTCGTTGGCTGTATCCGTCGGCAATTCCTTTAAGGCCTCCACCCAGTCCTTCTTCGCGAGCAGTTTCGGCACGAACAACATATACATTGTGGGGCAACAGTTCACCGACGCCGACGTGTCCGTGATAACGTCTTACATTTCGCCCTACGCCACGGCTGTGGTGCCCGTGGCGTCTGCGCCAGCCACAGCACAAGTGCCCGGCGGAGGTAGCATAGCGGTGACTCTATACGGAGTGCCGGCGCAGAACATATCGGCTCTTGTGCCCAATACGGCCCTCTATTCGGGGACAAACGCTGTGGCCGGCTCTATAGCCCTCATGGGCTACTACGTGGCGTTCGACGAGACCACAGGGACGCAGAGGCTCTACGTGGGCACGCCCATAGTGTTGAGCTATAGGGGCAAGACCTACACTTTAGTCACTGGGGGCATAATAGCCGCGGGGACTCCCAACCCCGCCCTGAACACCATGACCGCCATAGTGGTCGACATAAATGAGTTTAGGACAATTACGGGAACTACGACATACCGCACAATAGTCGTGACGTTAAAGAGCCAAAACTACGCAACTCAGGTACAGAACGTCCTCAAGGCGATCTTCCCAAGCGCCGAGGTCTTCTCGCCGCAATCTATCGCCCAGACCATAACCGCGTTCTTCACGGGCCTTGAGTTGTTTTTGGGTCTTGTCTCTGGCGTTTCTACTGTGATCACGGCGCTTTGGCTTTACGACACTATGACTATTTCTGTGATTCAGAGGACTAGAGAGTTCGGCATCTTGAGGGCCGTCGGCTTCAAGAAGAGGCAGATAACAGCCATGATGCTATACGAAGCCCTCATAATAGCGGCAATAGGCATAGCCGTAGGGACGGCCCTAATGGCCCCACTAAGCCTAATCAAAATAAACTTCTTCTCTCTCGCCGGGCAGAACGCGGCCACCGCCGCTGTTGCTGCTACTGCAAGAGGCCCGCGGGGCGGCCCGTTCGGAGGGGCGGGCCAGCTAGGCACGGTGTCGCTTTCGCCAGATCCCAGAATAGCCGTGATGGCCGCCTTGATAGTGCTCGCCGTAAATCTAGTAGGCGCGTTGGTCCCGGCCGTGAGGGCCGGGAGGCTCAATCTAGTAGACGCCTTGAGGTACGAATAGCTAGGTGATCCACGCGTTTTTAGTCGAGAGGTCGGGATAGACGCCCCTCCTCACCTCAAGGGGGGAGAGCCCCAGCTCCTTTAAGGCCTGGCCCATGCAGTCCTCTGCCTCCCTGATCTTCCTCCGCCTTATCACGTATACCCTCGACCCCACTACGAAGGGCCCCACGACGTCGGTCCCCGCGTATTTCTCCACGAATTTATCCACAGCATCTTCGTGAACGGGAGGCCCCTCGTGTAGCTCATATTCCGGCAATGTGGGGGACTCGACCAGAAACACCAAATCCACGTAGGTCTTCTCGTCGCTCTCTACGCCGACCCTCAAGACCTTAAAGCCGCATTCCTCCAACTTGTTCCCAAGAGACCTCGCATATCTTTTACACATCCCCCAGACTACATCTGGTGGCCTCTGGGGGTAGGCGAACCTCACCACTACTGCGGGCACTGGGAGGGCCCCCTCAGCTTTAGGGGGAGAGAAGTAGGAGGTGGAGGGCCTCTGGAGGAAGCGCCTAGCGGCCAGGATGAAAGTAGACATGGAGGTCAGGGAGACGGCGGCCGCCACGTTCCTGTTGGGGTCCACCGGGTCGATTACCACCAGGGGGCTTTTGAACTTCCGCACGGCCGCCTTGGGGTCTCTATAGTGCCCTTCGGGATCTATCACGGCCCTATAGGGCCGCCATCTGGCCGCGGCCTTTAAGACCTCGACGAAAGAGCCGTAGTGGACTGTCAGAAGCTCCGCCAGATATCCAGAAAACCCTTCCACCTTCACCTCGGCCCCGTAGACGCCTACCCCCCTCATGAATTTCTTCAACAGACGTACTTCAAACCTTAACTGGTCGTTCAACCTCGCCGTTAGGTATCTGTGATGTAGGGGCGACCTGTCGGCGGCGGTCAGCGCGGGCTCGCCCGGCCTCATCTCGAAACAGGGCACCACGTCGACCTCCACGCCGTCTTCGCGTACGACTAGATAGGGATGTTCGGCGTATCTGGTCTCGACCTCCACGCCGTCTTTCTCCATTTCCGACTTGACGGCGCCGACCAGCCAGTCGAGATAGCTCTTCTCGTGCCTCCTGGGCAGTACTATGAATACGTCCACGTCGACCCCCTCGGGGAGCCACGTCCCTCTGGCCGAAGAGCCCAACAGCTCCACAGAGCCCTCGACGCCGAGGCGCGACAATAGGGCCGAGACGTAATCCCTATATCTAGCCGATATGCTCTCCACCTTCTCTACGAGCTCCCGCGGCGGCTCTACTAGCGTAGAGGCGGCCTTAATTACCTCCTCCAGCGACATTAGGCGAGTTTCTTCGCGTAGAGGTCTTCATATATGGGGCCCCTTGGAGTCAAGGTCGACCTCTTCAATTTGACCTCGGCCACTTCGACCTCGCCGAAATAATCGCCCTTATGTGCCTCTAAAAACGCGACGAGCTTGTCCTTATTCCTAGGCCCCTTGACTCTAGCCACTGTGAGGTGAGGCGTGAATTCTTCCTCCTCCCGGGCGAAGTCCTTGGCGAGAGCCCTCACGTCTCGAGCCAACGCGGTTAGCTCCCCCCTCCCTCTGCTCACGTCGATCCAGACCACTCTGGGGTTTGAAGGGGTCGGGAAGGCCCCCACCCCCCTCAGCTCCAATACGAACCGCCGGTGGGCCAGCCCCTCCAACCTCCTCGATATTTCGTCCAACGCCCGTTTGGGCTGTTCGCCGAGGAAGATGAGCGTTATGTGGAGGTTATAGGGCTCCACCGGCTTCAAGTCGGCCCCGGTCCCCAACAAGCCCCTCTGAAACCTCTCGACGGCCTCCACAACTCCCCTCGCAGAGATGTCTACCGCTATGAAGGACCTAATCCTTTCGCCCATGGATCAACGACATGGACCACTTCGTCATCAGCTCGCAATGGAGGGGATCTATGAAGCTGAATCCGCACCTCTCGGCATATGGACATACGGTACAGGGGATGGACAGCAGGAGTTGGAGCTCTTCGCCCAACTTGCCGACGTCGAACCTAGAGGCCTCTTCCGTCTTTTCGCGCAGTTCGGACAGCACCTTATACGCCTTTTCGGTGAGCCTCACTATGTACACCCCCCTCCTCTCGCCGCCTATCCTCTCCTTTTTTATCAACCCCCTCTTTTCTAGGCGGCCCAAGATGGGGAGGCCCGTCTTGCTGTCTATCCCGATGTACTTCCAGAGGTTCCTCTGCTGGTAGCTACCGCCGAGCCTCTCCAGGCCCTGGAGGATCTGGATCTCGATCTCCGTGAGGGTCTCCTCCCCCTCGAGGCTTTGAGGCTCCTCGGCCACGAAGTTACATCAAGAGGCCTTTAAAAATATGCCACCAAGCCTGCCTCAAGCGGTCCTCAACTTGTTGAAGCCTAAAATAGCGAAGACGTCTC
>JBEULO010000053.1:5940-32090 GCA_041287225.1 Thermoproteus sp. | reverse complement strand
ACTTGTTGAAGCCTAAAATAGCGAAGACGTCTCCTACCAGCACGAAGACAAGGCCCACCAGCACTATAACCGTAAGGGCGCCGATCCAGTACCACTTAGCGGCTGACTCGAAGTCGGCAACCCCGCTGGACCTCGCAAGCTCCAAATAGGCCTTTCTGATGAAGTAGGCCTCCACAATCATGACTATCCATAGGACCACCAGTACGGCTATTATGATGCCTATGACTCCCCACATGGGGCTGAAGCCTGAATGCATGGGGACAAACGACGTTAAAGATATCAGGCCGACGAATAGCGCTATGAACAATACCACGGCCAGCACGAACCCCAACACGACTGCTACCAACGCGTTTCTAAATATGGGCTGATTGCCGTATGCGTCGGCTAGCTTCTTCATGGCTATAAGCCACATTATAAGGCCCGCAATGGCGAGGAGCGGGCCTACGTCGGGTATGCCCGAGAGGAGTTGGAATATTATGCCCAACATGCCCAGCAGGCCGGCCGATTTTATCTCATCCCTATTCGGGAGGGGGGCGCCCATGAGCGGGAATTAACTTGAATATATAAATTTTACTAGATATATCGATTATACGTAAAGTTCTATATTTAAAGTCTTTCCCAATTCGTTTAACAAATCCCTTATGGGAGTTTCGGTGGACTCTGCGGCCTTGGCTATGTCCTTTTGGGTCACCTCAAGGCCTACGATAAAACAGGCGAAGTACACCGACACCGCGGCGAGGACTTGCGGCTTCCTGCCGTTACGTATACGAGGCGAGCGCACTATATGTTCCAAGAGGTGGGCCGCCACCCTTTGGACTTGCGCCCCGGTCTCCTCTTGGAGGCCCAAGGCGGAGACTATACGGGGTATATAGACCTTGGGGTCCACTCTCGGCATCTTTTCGCCTGCCTGCGACATGTACCTCAAGAACTCCATATAGGCCGACATGAAGTCGCCCCTGTTGAGGCCCGCCTTTTCCAACAACGAGCGGTAGGTGACGGCCCCCACGCCGTGCCGTTTTATGGCGAAATATAGAGCTGCGGCGTAGCCTTCACGTCTAGGCGCCCTGAAGCCCATCTCGTAGGCCTTTTTGTATAGATGTATGGCCTCGTCCACAATGGCTCTAGGCACGCCCAACAGCTCCCTCACCGCGTCGTAGAACTCCCTCATATCTACTTCAAGTCTCTCTGAGGCCGATGTGAGGGGCCTCGCCGCGTGTTTGAGCCTCAACGCCCTCAATTTGTCCGATATCTTGACCGTGCCGCGCTCTATATCGCCCAGCTCCGTGCCCGAACTCCCTATAAAGGCTCTCGACGACTCTGGCTTCCTCCACTCGGGGCCTAGGTCCACTATGCCCTCCTTGATGACGGTCCCGCACTCAGTACAGACTATAGAGCCCTGTTCGTAGTCTATACGGACTTTATTTACGGCGCCGCAGTGGGGGCATACCAGGTCTTGGTCCGCTATCCCGGCTAAAATCCGCCGGGTCATGCCCTCCCCCTCCTCTTGAGGTCTACCTCCCTCACATAGAGGGCCTGTCCCAGAGTCGAGTTGTCCAGAGAGACGGGCTTCACAAGCCCATAGGGGCTGTTGACGTTGCCGATTACGTCATAGAGAACCCCCACTTTTTTCATCGTATAGGTATAAACCGTAATATATAGTGGGGGGATTTGAGAGAGTTTTACGACAAGATTTTTTAGCTTAGTATAGTGAAGAGCATGACCAATACGCCTAAGCATATGTCATGAAGGCTCCATATTATTAAAGGTAACCCCCCCTGCGGGTCATATTCTTCGCGTCTTATCTCCGCGTCGAGGCGCCGACTCCTCTCGGCGTAAAAATTTATAACTGGCGCCAAAGTGGAGGCCGTGAAGTCCATGGCCTTTTACCAAGGAAACGACCTGAGGAAGCCCACTGGAGGCACGAAGAGGAGAGTAGCTAAGGTGAAGCAGAAAGCCCTCTGCGGCGGCCCCGCCAGAGTGCCCAGCATAGGCCCCCAGGAGGTCGAAGTGGAGAGGGTAACCGGCGGCAACATAAAGGTGAGGCTTAGATCTGTCCAGTACGCCAACGTCTATATACCTAAAGAGAAGAAGTCCGTTAAGGCCAAGATAATTTCTGTAGTCTCCACGCCCTCCAATCCCGACTTCGCCAAGAAGGGCCAGGTGGTCAAAGGGGCGGTGATACAGACCGAAGTGGGCAGGGCGGTAGTCACATCGCGTCCGGGACAAGACGGCGTAGTAAACGCGGTGCTTGTTGGATGAAAAAGAGGGGGGGCAGGATCCTCTGGCTCCTCTATATAGACGCGACTGTCCCTAGATCTCGCGGCAGGATACTGCCCAAAAGGGTCGCCGTCCCTCGCCCCACAGTGGAGGAGGTTGCAAAGGCCCTAGACCGCCTGGGCCTTAAGTACGAAGTGTATAGAGATAAGAGACATCCGGCGTTGTGGTTCGACGAGAGGGGGGCCGGATATGTTCTGGTATATGCAGACGACTTGAAGGAAATCGCGAAGAAGGTCGCCGAGGAGATAGCCAAATCTCGGAGGTGATGTTGGTCGTCTTCTTTATAGGCACTGCCGGTAGCGGGAAGTCCACGCTAGTCTCCGCGCTATATAGCTGGATGGACGAACAGGGATACGACGTGGCTGTAGTCAATTTGGACCCCGCCGCAGAGTACCTCCCCTACGTCCCAGATGTGGACATTAGGGAGAGGATAAACGCGAGGAAGATAATGAGGCAGTTCAAACTGGGGCCTAACGCCTCCATAATAGCCTCTGTCGACATGGCGGTCGCCGACGCCGATAGGATAAAAGAGGAGATAGGCGCCATCGGGGCCCCCGTAGTGCTGGTCGACACTCCAGGCCAGATGGAGCTCTTCGCCTTTAGGGAAAGCGGGTCCTATCTAGTGAGGCGGCTTTCCGACACCCACAACGTGGTCGTCTACGTCGGCGATGCCACCTACATGCAGACGCCTGAAGGCTTCGCCACCACGGCCCTGTTGGCCCTATCGGCTAGAATAAGGTTTAAACTTCCGGAAGTCGTCGCCGTCAATAAGATAGACCTACTAGGCGAGGAGCAACTAGAGAGGATATCCACCTGGGCCAGCGACTCCGAGGCCCTGGCTGACGTGTTGGAGACCTCGCCGTTGGAGCGAGAACTCCTCAGAACCGCGTCGAATCTCGGCGGGGTGGGCGATTTGGTGTTCGTCTCTGCCCTAAACGGCACTGGGCTCGACAGGCTCTACTACGCTATCCAGCTACACTACACGGGGGGAGAGGACCAACAAATGCCGCCGTGAACTAGCCCCTAAAGGGCACTAGATGTTCGGGCGTCACTACGAGCTTTTTGGTCTTAGAGCCCACTTCCACTAATACTATATACGCGTCGCCCTGCCTCCCGGCGACGAGCCCCACCTTCCCCTGATACCTCCTATGGGGCGCCGACTTGATGAAAGTAGGGTCTATATCTACGACGACCCTATCGCCCTCCTTATATTCGTACATGAGCCTCGAGAGGCCGCCTGGTCCCCGCTCTCTGGGCTTTTTGGACAGCAACTTGCGGCTTTTGTACCTATATCCGTGAGTCCTCTTGGGCATAAACGCCGATTTGTCCGCGTTTATAAAACTTATGCCTATAGAGACTTTAAAACCCCCACGTAGTGCTGTTCGTGAGCGTGAAGAGAATAAGGAGGTCCACAGATGTGACCAACGCGAAGGCACTTGAAGTGCTCAAACAATTCGGCCAGAGCTTCGAGCTCAACGAGATGCAGAGGAAGACCATAGACTTCCTCGAGAAGGTCGCCTCCACGCCGGCAGACGCCGCGGAGACAAAAGTAGAGGAGTTGATATCTAAATTCGGCTTCGCGAGGGTGACGGCCATACAGCTGGTCAACATCATGCCGGAAGATGTCGACGAGCTCAAAGCCTTGCTCCAAATGTTGGAGCGCCGCGAGTTTTCGGACGACGAGGTGAGGGAGATGTTGAAGATATTACGGTCATGAGGCGTAGGGAGGAATACGGCTACGTCGTAGACGTAATCCCGCCCGAACTGGCGGCGTATAAGCTCCCCGCCAAAATCAGGAGGGAGTTCCCCCGCGATTCCTCCTACGCCCATATACTCGGCGAGGACCGCTTCACCCTGTTGGAGGTCACCCTCAAGCCGGGGGCCGAGGTCGAAATAGGCGAGCGGGTCTACATAGGCCCGGGGCAGAGGGATAAGGTGGACAAAATTGTGAGGAGGATACGGTACGAGGACCTCCAGCCCCCCGCCAGAGAGGCCCTGGCCCAGGTCGTCCGCCAGATCGTGGCCTCCCAAGAACAACGGTTCGTCGATTGGTTCAATAGGGCGGGGCCTCTGACGATAAAGATGCATTCCCTCGAGTTGCTACAAGGCATAGGCAAGAAGAAGGTCCAAGAGATCCTCGCAGAGAGGAGGAAGAAGCCCTTTGAGAGCTACGAAGACATCAAGAAGAGGGTGGGCATAGACCTAGTGGAGTTGCTGGTGAATAGAATACTTGCGGAGCTACAAGGGAAAGATCCCTATTATATGTTTACAAGCCCTCCGCCCCAAGAATAGCTATTTAACTCTCGTAATTTTGTAGCGGTCTAGTATCTGCCACACCTCCACCTCGACGCCGGAGGCCAATTTGCCCTTGGCCTCGTCCTCTACATATTTCATGGAGACCTCGATGGTCTTGTAGTCCCTCATGTCCATGAGCTGTATCGTGTCGCCAGAAATGGCGAGGACTTGGGCTGTGAACTTCTCGATTATGGGCACCTCCACTTGCGTGTCCACCGGAACGCTGAGGGTCCTCTTCACGTTGTCGAAAAGCCCCACGGCGACTACTCTAGCCTTCGCCGAGCCGTGTTTGCCCGTCTTGGACTTTTCTATCTCGACGACTCGACAGGGCTCTCCGTCTATCACTATGTAGGAGCCTTCCTTCAACTCGCCGACCTCTACATATTTAGTGCTCATATGCCGTTGAACTTGAGGGGTTATAATTATTTAACGCTAGGTCTTCAAGGCGCTCTGGCGCGAAGGCGCCCCCCGCCTCTTGAGGACCACGAGCTCTAACTTCTTCCCGTCGCAGGTCTGGAGGACCAGAGTGCTCCTTATCTCATATCTTTTGGCCAGCTCTTCGAGCTCGCCCTCGCTCTTGACGGCTTTTATCCTAAACGCGCCGTAGTCTACGTCCACGAGGCCGCAGGCGAGGCAAGAGCCCAGCGCCTTGTCCACGGCGTTTGAGGCGCAGACATAACGCGCCTCCTGGACCACGCCCTTAAGCGCATCTATGTCGTCCAGAACTGGGTTGAACGCAACAGCTACTAGCTTGGCCTTGGGCACCTCGCCTTTAAATGGCTGTATCTTCTTCGCATACCCCTCTAGGCGCTTCGGGTCGACAGACGGCGTGTAGAGCACCACGTCGGCGTTGGAGAGGATCTTCACGGCGTCGGGCGTCAAGTCGCCGCTCACGTCGATTAGGTAGAGCCCCTCCAGTTCTGGAGACGGACATATTCTGTCCAACAACACCCTATGGAGTAGCTTCCTGCCCCTCGCGGGGTCCATTATGCTGGCCACATAGCCGAGCTCCCTCAACTTCACTAAAGCGCCTCTAAGAGCCCTAGTGGAGAGGCCGGTCCCCTTCTTTATGTCGTCGAAGGTGAGCCACGTCCTCGAGTTGTACAACGCCTCGAAGGCCATGTAGTACAACACCAGACGTTGCGCCGGCGTCAGCTCACTTCCTGCCATAGCCGCACACAGGGCAGTTCTCATCTCTGGCCAGCTCTATCTCGTCGAAGGCCATGTGTTTTAAGTCTACTACCAACAGCCTCCCCGCAAGCGTCGGGCGTCCCAGCACGACCTTTATGGCCTCTAGGGCCATCAGGGAGGCCACTACTCCAACCACGGGGCCCAACACGGGGCAGATCCCCTGGACGCAAGAAGGAAACGACTTAAACCTTCCGAATAGCTCCTCCAAACAGGGCGTCTCCCCGGGGATTATTGTGGTCACATGGCCATACCACTCCTGTACCGCCCCATGTACGAGAGGCCGCTTAGCTGCCACGGCCGCCCTATTCACTACATGCCTCGCGGCCCAGTTGTCCAGAGCGTCTACGGCCAAGTCGGCCCTCCCCACCAGCTCGGCCGCCAGAGAGGGGCTGATCTCTTCGGGCACCGCCTCTATCTCCACCTCCGGATTTATGTCCCTCAGCCTCCTGGCCGCCGCCTCGACCTTACTCCGCCCCAAGTCCCTTGTGGAGTACAGGACTTGCCTATGTAAATCGGATAGGGAGACCTTATCGGAGTCCACCAGATAGAGCTTCCCCAGCCCCCCGGCGGCGAGGTAGTAGGCGACGTGGGTGCCCAGTCCCCCCACGCCGAATATGACGGCGGAGGCTCCCCTCAACTTCTTCTGGCCCTCCTCGCCTATTACGGCTATCTGTCTGCTATACCTATCTAGGACTTTCAACACGTAGTTGGGCCGACCTCAATATATAAGCGCTACCGCGCCTGCAACCGCCAGAACCCCCAAGACGGCCCAATAGGCCAGACAGTACTTGCGGCTACAGGTGAGCTCGCCCATGAGGGACCTATTACGGGCCAATAGGCCTAGGAGCGCTCCGGGGATTAGGAGCACCAAAGGCGATACGGCCATCAGCTCCAACGCCAGACTGGTCACCGCGCTTCCGGGGACCAACAACAACGCGGCCAAGGCGGGGAGCGGCTCCAACGCATAGACGACATCCCGGCTTGCCCTATTTTTGACTCCAAACGCATCCACCGCCCCCCAGGAGCTGGCCAGCGCTATGGCAATATAGGCCAACAGCGAGGCCGCGATAAGGCCAAAGCCGAAGAGGTATGGCGAGTAGGACCCGGCGACGTGGATCAAAGCCCTAGAGAGGGAACTAGGGCTTAGGGGGTCGGCTCCGTCCATCCCAGTCGAGGCCGCCACTATTGCAATCATTACGGCTTGAGATGCAAAGGCGCCGATGAGGGTCTCTTTGGCGACCCACGACGCCTTGGCCTTGACGTCGCCTCCCGCCTCGACGTACTTCGCGGAGGTCGCCGAGACTTGATAGAAGATCATAAACGGCATGACCACAGCGCCGATGTTGGCGGCAAGGAAGAAAAGGAACTCCCTATTTGTAGAGATGTAGAAGAACGGCGAGGGGTCGTATCCCCTAATTGCCGCCTCGGCCACAAAGGCCAGAGGCACGAGGAGGGTGACCGGGAGTATATACCTCTCGGCCTCCTTATAGTGTCTGCCCACAACGGCGAAGATGGCGAAGAAGTACACGGCCAGTAGGACCGGCGCCCGGGGGAGGCCTATCAACAGGGCGCCGACTGAAATACCTGTGAACTCCACTGCGTAGGAGAACATATCGACTAGGAACATGGGAAGCGCCGCTACAAGGGCCCACTTGGGGCCGAAGAACTCTCTGATGAGTTCGCCGAGTCCTCTCCCCCTGCCCGCAATCCCGACGCGTCCCGCCACGTTTTGGATCAAAAAGAGGGGGACTATTAGGAGCAAGAGGAGCCATATCAAGCCGTATCCGTACGTCTCGCCGGTAGCGACAGCTGTGATTACGCTCGCGGCGTCCACATCGGCCATCATAGCTATCCAGGCGGGCCCGAAGAGCTCTAGGGCCTTTTTGAGGTCCACGGAGTTAACAACGTTTAAGATTTTTAAGCGTGTTGTCTTACCTAAAGTCGGCAGGAACTGCCGGCCGATTTACTTCGTTAATAGTTCTAAGTCAAAAACGGTTTCGATAACGGAAATATACTTAAAGGCCCCACAACAATTGGGGGCAGTGATGACTGGGCGACCTCGCCGTATCGATGAAGATTTTGCCGAGTGCTGACCCCGCTGGCCTTCACTCTACTATTCTTCCGTCTCTCAGCCTCACGACCCTATCGCAGAACTTCAATAGCTCTAAGTTGTGGGTGACCATGATTATAGTTATGCCGAGCTCTTTCTTCAGAGAGAGGAAGGTCTCCATGACCCTATTGGCCGTCGCGCTGTCCAGATTGCCCGTGGGCTCGTCTGCGAGGAGGAGCCTGGGCTTTGCGACTATGGCGCGGGCGATCGCCACCCTCTGCTGTTCGCCGCCGGAGAGTTGCGTCGGCCTCTTTTTGGGGTCTACGCCCTCCAGGCCGGCTAGCTTTAAGGCCTCCAGCGCCATTTCGCGCCTTTTGGCTTTGGGCACTCCGCGGAGGATTAGGGGAAGCTCTACGTTCTCCAATACAGTCATCCTCGGGATTAGGTAGAACATCTGGAACACAAAGCCTATGTTCTTGTTCCTAAATTCGGCCAGCTGGTCGTCGTTGAGGTCGTTCAACTTGACGCCGGCCACCCAGACGTCGCCTCTAGTGGGCCTGTCGATGCCCCCTACTATGTGGAGAAATGTAGACTTTCCGCTACCAGAGGGGCCCACTACGCATTGGAATATGCCTCTCGGCACCGAGTAGGTTATGCCCCTAAGGGCTTCGTAGTTCCCATATCTCTTGTAGACATCGACCAGCCTTACTTCCTCCTCCGCCATATTCCTACAGCTATGAGCACCGCTGCGATCGCCACAACAGCCGCGACTACTGCTATTGAAGCGATGCCGCCTGAGGCGTTTGTGGTCGAGGTCCTAAACCTAGTAAAGTTGCCGAACCTCCCCGTGAAGTTGCCTCCGACCGTCACGGAGAGCTGGGCCGTCTGGTTGTAGGTGTTGCCGTACTGGTCCTGATACGTGACGACGAGCGCTAGGTCATATCTGCCGGGCCTGGTGGCGTTCAGCGAGAAGGTGGCGGTCTGCGACTGTTGTTGGGAGAGACTGCCTATATAGTTGAGGGTGGGGGTAATCGGCGTAAGTCCCTGCGGGGCTTTAAGCGATATCTCCAAGTTGTTGACCGGGACAAATCCGTTGTTGACTAGCGTTATGGAGACGAAGAACGGCGAGCCGGGCTGGGGCGTTTGCGGCGATGTCGACAGCGATGTGATCAATATGGAGGGCGGCTGGAACGCCTGTACGTAGAAAGTGCCCTGTGCGGTTCCGGAGCCCAACGGCGTCATGTAGTAGACAGTATATTGGAACGGCAGAGAGCCCGTCTGTCCAGCCGGGACGACGAAGCTTATGGGCACTTCGACCACGCCGAGCGGCGGCAGGGAGGAGAAGTTATAGACCACAGTCCCCATGAGCGCAGGAGAGCTGGACGCCGGCGTTATCACCAACACGCCCTTCTCTACCGGTATGTTGCCCTGGTTTACCAATTTGACCACTACGCTCCTATTGCCGCCGGCGGTCACTGAGGTGGGCTGGGGCACGGCCAAGAATATATTGGAGGAAGTCGCCGGCAGATTTACAGTATATTGTTGCGTGCCGGAGCCCGTCTGTATCGTGGCCGATATGGAGACCTGTTGGGAGGAGGGGTACAACACTAGGGAGTACGTCGCCGTATTGACGCCGGATATGTATATGGGCATGGGGACGCCCGTCGAGGCGCCTGAGATCGTAATTATGGCGTTGAAGGGCCCAGGCGCGTTTACAGTCAACGTCAAGTTGTTGGCGGCGTTAGCTATGAGTATTTGGGGCGAGACGGATAGGGACGCCAGAGCGGTCGGCGCTTGTAGCGCCGCGACGGTAGTCGACACTTGGGAGGTCTGTTGATAGCCGGAGACCGAATAGGCTATAGAGGCCTGGAAGGCGACAGCTGACTGAAGCGGGGTGATCCGGACCGTGGCGGCCCCCGCCCCGTCGCGTATCGGGACGACTATAGGCGAATAGGGCGTCGAGGCGCCTGAGACTACGACGTAGGCTGTGCCGTTTGCGTTGAAGGGCACCGAGACGCTGATCGTGACGTTGTTGACCTGGTCTAGATACAACGTGGAAGGAGTTATGGAGATAGTGGGCGACGGGGGCTGCGAGGCGGGGATGTACAGAACGTAGGAATAGGATACCGGATTGCCCATGTAGTCCTGCGACTTTATGGACACCGAAAGCGCCGCGGAGGTCGAATAGGGCACGACCGCCACGGGGATCTCGGCGCTTCCGTTTATGGATATCGGCGATGTGGGCGAGAGCACTGCGGCCGACTGGCCCGATATGGAGACCTGCGCCGGGAAGGCGTAGGGGTCCGAGATGTAAAGGGCCAACCTGCTCGGGAGGCCCACGTAGGCCGCGCCGCCTATGGAGGCAGAGAATACGGGATATGGGGGCACGTAGGCCGTCAAGAAGTAGGCGCCTGTGGCGTCAAGCACGTTGCTGAAACCCGCGCCGTACTGTGCGGTTGCGATCACTTCTAGAGGGCAGGTGACGTTGAGCTGGTTGGCGTACAACGGGAGCGCCACCGTGAAGATGGAGTTGGCCGCTATGGACTCCACGAAGGCCGGCTGTCCGGCCGACACATAGGGGCATTGAGGGACCAATTGGAAGGTCACGGCGTGGTAGGTGCAGGAGGAGTAGAACGTCAAGGCGATCTCCGCAGAGCTCCCATTGTACTGCGGTAGCGAGGCCCACTGGGCATTCAGCAGAGTGAGCTGGAGTGAAGTACAGTCACCGCCTGAGGAGCCTGCCGTATTGATCTGGATGGGCGCCCTAGCGGGAGGCGCCGCAAGGACGCCGTAGGCCAGCAACAAGACCAGGGGAATTATTAGTACTTTCCTCATGGCGGTCCCTCTACATCTCTTAATTAAAAGTTACTCACCACAAGTGAGGTAGCTCGTCGCGTAGTATATTCGCGGAAAGCTGACAGATGAATTTAAATTTTCCAATATCCCGACTTCTATGGACGTCTACACTTTAAAGCTCTACAAGAGGGCCGCCGACTTCCTGTCCGACTTAGATAGACAGATCGGAGAGTTGGAGGAGTCGGTCAAGGCCCTAGGCGCTGAGGTCGAACAGCTAAAAGCTGCCGCCGAGAAGTACGCCAAATTGCAATCGCTCTTGCGGAAGTTCAAGCCGTCTGAAGGCGGCCAAGCGGCAATTGAGATAACAGGCCTCGGGATCTATGTAGATCCGAGCCCTCTGACTAAATACGAGATATACAACCAGTCCTACGCCCACATGTTGGACGTGCTGTCAGTCTTGAAGAAGGTCAGGGAGGTCGCCTCTTCGGTCATAAAGGAGGGCGGGCTCGAAGACGCCGTCGTCGCTGTGCAGTACAAACAGGGGGTGCCCGTCAAGCTGGTCGTCCTATAGGCGGCCCTAATATCTTCCTGAAGGACTCGCCCGTTATTATTATCGAGGCGTTCTTCTCCACGCCGAGCCTTCTGGCGAGGACGTCGCATTTAGCCCTAAAGAGGAGGAGGGCGGACCTCCCGGCGCCCCACTCCAAATAGGCCTCGGCGTTCGCTATGCCTTTAGCAACCACGAACCCGTCTCTTATCCATCTGACCGGCGATATGTTGCCCGGCGTCGAGACGAAATTGGAGTCCGCCACCACGTCTATCTCGTAGGGCTCCGAGCGGGCGACGGGCACTGGCGTTATGCCGTTCCTCTTGAGGGCGTCCATGACTACATAGTCTATCTGCGCCTCGCCCTCGTTGTCGATGACGTAGTAGACCCTCTCCGGCAACTCTACGCGCTCCTCTATGGCCGGCTCGTCCCAGACCGCGACCTCCAGCCTCCTGGGCCTATAGCCCAACACGTTGGAGTCTATTATGTTCGCCGCCGCGGCGACCCTCAAGGCAAGCCTCAAATCCCATCCAGCCTCTTCCAGCTTCCTCTCGACTATAGCCGCCACCTCCCTCCCTATTTCGGCCAGCCTCTTCTTGTAATCCGCATAGGGGTCGTTGGACTCAAGCAGAGCCGCCACGAACTTGAAGCTCTCGGCGAAGGCCTCGCTCCTGCTGTCTTTGTTCACCGCCTGGGACAAATAGGAGAGCAGTTTGGGCAATTGCGGCGTGCCCCCAAGCTTGACCAGATCGGAAGTCCTCGAGTGTATTAGACAAAGCCTACACTCATTTTCGAGCCACATTGTTGAGGACCTCCGCCACTTTTAAGATGTCGTCTTTAGTCACGTCCCCCATGACGCCGACCCTTATGGATTTGTCCTTCAGGTGGCCCATGCCTGCGCTGGCCACATAGCCGGCCTCCCTCAAGGCCTTAAGGGCGGCCTTCGGGTCGTTGCAGTAAAACGCGGCCACCGTATTGCTCCTATATTGCGGCTTGGGGACTGGGCCCAGCTTCACGTTGCCGTAGAGCAGATCCATGCGCTCCCTGTGGACCTCCGCATATCTGTCGAGCCCGAGGCCCAATATGTACTCTAGAGACGCCTCGAGGCTATATATCACCGAGATGGGAGGCGTATACGGCGTGTCTAGAGTCGAAGGCACTTTGAGGTACCCCCTCAAGTCCATGGCCGGCGGCACCCCCAATTTGGCTTTAGGCTCGACGTTGAGGTACAATATGGCGGCTCCTGGAGGCGCCATGAACGCCTTGTGCGACGCGGTGGCCACTACGTCCACGCCTGGAGGCAGAGGCTCCGCCGGCATGCCGGAGACGCTGTCCACCAACAGCAGGGCGCCGTGCGATTTGACTACGTCTATAAGCCTGGCGAGGTCCTTATAGGCGATCCCCATGCTCGTCTCGTTGTGGACTACCGCCACGGCCGCGACGGGGCCTATCTTCCTCATCTTGTCGTCGACCTCGTCTGGCCTGGGAGGCGCCTCGACCTCCCACTCGACAACGTCGGCGCCTCTGCTCCTCAACGATGCGGCGAGCCTTCTGCCAAACTCGCCGAAGATTATCGCGAGCACCTTCTCGCCGGGATTTACGTAGTTATAGACCATGGTGTCGACCGCGAGGGTGCCCGTGCCCGGCATTATCACGGGAGTTCCTCCGTACACTTTCGACATCTTCTCGAGGACGGACTTCAAGGTCTGTTTGAACTCCTCCGACCTGTGGAAGGCCGGCTGTCTGTACGCCGCCTTCAGAACGAAGTCGGGGAGTTGTATGGGGCCTGGCGTCAAGTACTTCATATCCTCTTGACCGCCTCCAATATGTTTAAAGCCAGCTCTTCGGCAAGTCTGTCATACGCCTCTTGCGTCTCCGAGCCGACATGAGGCGTCGCGATCACCTTCTCGTGGGCCAGGAGCTTCAACAACTTTTCGCTCTTGGGGGGCTCCTCCGGCAGTACGTCGAGGGCGACGCCCCACAGTCTGTCTATATGTTTGAGGAGGGCGTCCACGTCTATCACCTCGCCTCTGCTGGTATTGACCAACATGGCGCCGTCTTTAAGCAGAGAGAGCCTATCGTCGTCCAACAACTTGTAGGTGCTTGGAGTCAACGGCACGTGTAGGCTCACCACATCGCTCTCTGCGAGCAACCTCTCGAGCGGGACCTGTGCCGCCCCCATCTTGGCGGCCTCGGCGGATACGTCTATGACGTCGCTGGCTATGACCCTCATGCCCAACGCCGTTGCGTATTGGGCGACGGTCCTGCCTATCCTGCCGAAGCCCACGACCCCCAAGGTCTTGCCGTAGAGCTCCCTCCCCACGTATTTTCCCTTAGGCCACCCGCCCGTTTTGACCTCGCCCACCAATAACGGTATCCGCCTAGCGAGCGCCAACATCAAGCCGAGGGCGAGCTCGGCGGCGCTTCGAGTCGGGGCGTTTGGGGCGTTTACTACGGCTATCCCGCGCTTGATGGCGTACTCCACCGCTATGTTGTCCAAGCCGACTCCATATCTGGCCACAATTTTCAATCGGGTCCCCCTATCTATCACCTCTTTGTCCACCTTAGTCCTGCTCCTAACTATAAGTATTTCGTAGCCCTCTATGGCCTTTAGCAACTCCTCCCTCGGGACCCCCGGCTTGTAGTCCACTTCTAGCCCGCCTCCCCTAAGCCTTTCTATTAACTTCTCGCTGGTCTGGTCGGCCACTAAGACCCGCATTGTGCGGCATGTGATTAGGGGTTATAAACATTCGCCGGTCTATTGTCCAAGTGTTTTTAATAGATTAGATCGAGTTTTTCCAATACGATGATGACAAAACGGTCTGCGCGACGATGACGACGAGACCGACTTCTGAAGTTAAAGATATTAAACTCGTTATACCAGCAATATAATGGGTATGTCGGACTCTATATACAACGTGCTTAAGACGTTAGTAGATATATACACTAGAGAGAACACGCCAGTTAAGTCCAAGGAAATCGCCGAGGCCTTAAAGGTTCACGAGGGATATATAAGGAATATAATGTCGGTTCTGAAGTCCATGGGGCTCGTCTTAAGCAAGGCGGGCCCCCACGGGGGATATGTACCCACCTCTAAGGCCTATGACATAATCAGCAAACAGACCCTCTCGGTGCCTATATACTACAACAACATGGTCGTGGGATACGCGCTGGACATCTCACTCATAGGGTTGCTCACGGAGAAGCCTCTGGCGTCTCTACGCGTATTGGGCGATTTGGGCCAGTACCTCAACAAGGAGGTGAGAGTTGGACCTCTACCTAACGGCATAGTGATTATGGGCAAATTGATAAAGGCCGACCTCGAGTCGTTGGTCGAGGTCGACTCGGTGGTCTCCATACCCCACGTGCCTGTCAGCGAGATAATGACCAGAAAGCCCGTGGCGGCGAAGGCCGACGAGCCCCTAGAGAAATACCTAGACGTATTGTCCAAACGGCGCTATAGGGGCATACCCGTAGTCGACGATCAGGGCAGGCCAGTAGGCCTATTGATGTCCTCTAGGGTCTTGGAACTCCTCTCCCGTTGCGGCACAAACGTAAAAGTCGGCGACGTCATGATCGCCAACCCGCCTGTAGTCAACGCGTCGGACGATATATACGACGTCATAAGCGCCATGTTGTCGAACAATATAGGCCGCCTGTTGGTGGTAGACGACGAGGGAAAGCTCGTAGGCATAGTGACCAGGACCGACGTGCTCAGCAGAATAGCCTCTCTAGAGTCTATCTCGTAACGGGGGAGACCTCGCACTCATAGGGCAACCTTTGGATCCTCCTTGTCGCCAAGTATCCAGCAACGTACATAGAGGCCTCGCAAAGAGCCCTCTCGGGGTCCGCCGTCCTCAACATATAGGCGGCGAAGACCGCCAGAAACACATCGCCGCTCCCAGTGGCGTCCTCGACCTCTATTTGCGCGCTTGGCGCGTAGTACAGCCTCCTCTCTACCGCCATATAGGCCCCTCCTGCGCCGAGCGTATATACGGCGATCCTCCACCGGGAGTTGTATTCCGTAAGGCGTCGGGGGTCTATGTACATGTCGTCATCTGAGAAGTGGACTATATCGGCCTCTGGCGCCTCGCCGCCAGACCTAATAAAGCCCTGGAGGTCCACGGCGGATACATCCGCGTAGAACTCCACGTCGCCAATTTCGTCGTAGACGGGATTCACGACCACGAGGGGGCCCTCGACAGTGCCCGATATCTTCACCGTCGGCCTCCTCAAGGCCCTGCTCCTACGGGGCCTCTGTCTGTAATCCAACTCAAATACGGTGGTGGCGTCGCCTACTATTAGGCGGGGCTCCACGCCGATCCTCCTCAACTCGCCCTCTATGAACTCCCTCTCCCCAGGCCCCACGACCCCTATGGCGCTGGCTGCAAGCCCGAGGGCCGAGAACGCCAGCCCCATGTAGTAGGGGGGGCCTCCTATCCTCCTCTCCGTCTTCTCGTTGGTTATCACGTAGTCTATAGTTGGATTGGCCACAATTACCGCGCGCACGAGGACAAAGCATAATTACTCCAATATAAGTACTGATATGCGCCGCCGCACAGCGGCCATACGGGGACATAAGTGGGAGGACCAATTCGGCTCCCCCATACCTCCAGTTTACCTCACAGCAGTTTTCGAACAGATAGGCGAGGCCAGAAAGAGCGATAGGGGTACCGACCTAAAATACAGCAGGGAGGAAAACCCCACAGTCAGAGCCTTCGAGAGGGTAATGGCGGCGCTTGAATCTGGAGCGGATGCCTTGGCTTTCAACAGCGGGATGGCCGCCATTTCGACTCTAGCCATATATCTATTAAACCGAGGCGAGGTCCTATTGACGACGAAGGAGGCCTACGGGGCCACCTTGAGGTTTTTCTCGGCCTTAGAGGGGAAGTTCGACGTGAAGCTCGTGAAGACGTACCCCAGCACAGAGGCCGTAGTTGAGGGGATAAAGGCCGCGAGGCCCAAGGTGGTCTTCCTGGAGACCATCACGAACCCGACCCTCAAGGTCTTGGATCTGCCGGAGGTTGTGAAGACCGCCAAGGACCTAGGCGCCGTGGTCGTCGTGGACAACACCTTCGCGACGCCCGTGTTGTTAAACCCATTGGCACTAAGCGCCGACTACGTGGTGCACTCAGCCACTAAGTACATAGCCGGGCATAACGACGTGGTCGGAGGGGTCGTGGCGGCGAGGGAGGTGGACAGGGAGTTGTGGGCGTATAGGGCCATGTTGGGCGGCATAATGCAGCCCTTCGAGGCCTTTTTGTGTATACGCGGCGCCAAGACGCTCTATCCGAGGTTTGAGACGCAGAGCAGAAACGCCAAGGCCATAGCCGAATTCCTATCGGAACACAACAAAGTCAAAGAGGTGATATATCCCGGCCTGCCCACCCACAGGGACCACGAAGTCGCCAAGAGGCTCTTCGGCGATATGTACGGAGGAGTGGTCTCCTTTAGGATTAAAGGCGGCCGCCGCGAGGCCGAGCGCCTCTTCTCCTCCTTCAAGCTCATAACGCCCAGTCCCAGCCTCGGCGGCACTGAAACTATAGCCACCTATCCCGTCTTAAGCGCGGCCTCGCCCATACCGCCCGAGGACAGAGAGGAGCTCGGCATAACGGAGGATCTGATCAGGCTCTCCGTGGGACTAGAGGACGTGGATGACCTAATAGAGGATCTGGACCGCGCTTTGAGCGCGATTTGAGCGCGGCCGTCGGGGTATAATCCGTCGACCCCATCGGCGCGGCCGACCTCGACGGCCTGGGCGGCTCCGACATATAAATATACGAGACATCTCCCCCTTCATGAAGGTGGTACGGACCGGCCTGCCCGTAACCGAACTCCTCAACGAGTTGAGGAAAGACCTACAGGACGAAAGCCTCGAATATATGCAGAGGATCCCGGCGCCCAAGCCCGGCGAGAGGTACCGCGACCTGGTGGCCGAGCTCTTCACAAAATACGGAGCGGCGGCTGTTTATATCTACTTGAAGACGTCTAGAGGCGAGAAGAGGTATACAATACTCGCGCGGTACGACTGGTCTTTTGGAGGCTTCGCCGAGGGCTGGGTCGTAGAGAAGGACGAGGTGAAGCTCTACGAGCCCATCGGCGTCAGTCTGAACCAATTCTCCACGACCCTGGAGGAGTTTGGAGATCTGTTCTGGAAGGCCGAGAACCTACTGGCAGGAAGGAAGGTAGAACGGGCGCGGGAACAGCCCTACTAGGACAGTTTGAGCGTCGCCTCGCCGATCGGCATCACGTAGTCTAGAATCGTCCTTTTTACCTCCTCGCCGCTCCTCAGCGCCACAGTTGAAAGCCGCTTCTTCAACGTCCAGTTTATCTCTACCACGTTGCCGGAAAAGCCCACGTTGCTTCCATCAAAGACCACCGCACTTACGCCTAGCCTAAACGGTATGTGTTGTTTAACGGACTTAGACGAAATGGAGTAGACGACGGAGTCGAAGGTCTTGTACTTCAGCCCGACGTCGACGGGCACTATTAAGTTCCTCCCGTCGTGGAAGTGTAGCTGTATCCTGTTGCCCGATACGTAGTTCTTGCCCTCTATCCTCAAGAGCTTAAGGTCGGCCTCGTCGCTAGGTATCGATACGGGCTTTATGTAGCTGACGGGATCGGGCACGAGCCTGTAGACCTCGCCTGTCGGCACTACCTCCACGACGTCCATTACGCCGACGGGGAACTTGTACTCCCTTCTGACCCTCCCGTCGACTTTTATATAGCCCCTCGATATTATATAGCGGGCCTCCTTCAAGGTCTTGGCGTAGCGCAATACATCCCTGACTAGGAGCGCCAGAGGCATGGAGCGGTAGATGCTGTGGGGGCCAGAGACAGGTCTGACCGCCCAGACGCCTCCTATCTTTCTGGGAATTGGCCACCACGCCGGCGATACGGCCCGTCGAAGGTGAGGCATAGCCCCCCTCAAGTGAGGCTTTATAAAGTTAATCAGCTCGAATACTTCCTATAGAGTATAGGGGCTATTACGCCCACGACGAAGCCGACGGCCGCTAGGGCCATATCGCGTAGCAGTACATCGCTCTGTAGGTAGCTCATCAGGTAGATGTCGTTGAGGACTATGAGGACCCCCACGAGGATCGAAACGGCGCTTAAGGCGTAGACCAGAGCGCCTTTGGCCGACATAGGTCTCTGTTCGACCAATTATTTAATGGTTTTCCTATCTCTATGGAGCTCGGGAGGGGCTCGGCAAAGGTCATAGCCTCTGCTATACAGGCCGCCGGCGAGAAGGTGATGATATCCTCGCCCTGGATAGGTCGCAAGTTTGTAGATGTCCTGATCGAAAAGGCGCTCGCGGGGGTTCAGGTGTACGTGATAACCATGGACTTGGAGGATAACGAGGGGAGAGTTTTGGCGCGAGCGGCGGACTATTATGGAGAGGACGAATTGAGGCGGGCCGGCCTCGAGGTGGCGCGTTGGAGGGAGAGGTGGAGGGCCAATCGCATCGCCCTATTTAGGGACCCCCTGCTTTCCTTCTTCTTGTCGGCCCTGTTGGTGCTGTTCTCACATGTGTTTCCGGGATATTCTTCGTTGCTCTACGTGGGCGCCCTGGGCCTCATAGCCGCCGGCGTCGCCCTGGCGATATATAGGGCCAGGTCCGGCAGGTCCATAAAGGCCCAGTTGCTTTCAGCCGAGGCCGAACTAGAGAGGACGACCAAAACCGTCGCAAGCGCCAGGGAGTCCATTAGGAGGAATTTAAGGGCGCTGGTGATCCCGCTAGACGTCGCCTTCGTCCACGCCAAGCTTTATATAGCCGACAGGCGCGCCTGGGCGTCGTCGGCGAATCTCACAGAGAGCGGCATGAACAACAACATAGAGGTCGTAGTGGAGGTCGACCCCTCCCAAGCCGAGAGCGCATTTATGGCGCTGTGGTCCCGTCTGGCCGCAGAGGTCAGTCCTCGATCTTGATGAAATGGCCGGGATAGTCGACGGAGCTCCTCCCCGCAGAAACTAAAATCACCTTATGCCTCGACGCCAGCTCGGAGAACAACTTTCTAGTCTCTCCGGTCTCCGCCACCTCGAAGTCGCTGAATACTATCACGACGGACCTCCTCTTGGCGCTAGTCAAGACGTATTTTATGGCCTCGTCGGGGATGGTGCCGCCTCCGCCCTTTAGGCCCCTCTTTATCTTCTCCATATCGGAGAGGCGTTTGAGCTCTATCGGCTCGTAGGCGCGGGCGTCCCACGGCACCACCACCACTTTAGACGCGCCTGCCTTCAAGACGCCGTATACTTCAGACACGAACCTCCTAAGCCTCTCGTCGTCTATAGAGGCCGAGGTGTCCATTAAGACGTAGACCTCCACGGCGTTGGGGCCCATGCCTATTTTGGAGGGATACCACTCCGTCTTCCTGGAGGATCTGGACCAGCGCTTTCTGAGATCCCTAAGGCTTTCTACTACCTCTTCGAGCTCGGCCCTCAAGAGCCTCCTCCAGTCCAGAGAGGGCTTCCCGACGTCCGCCACATGCCTCACATGGCCGAAGGGCGAGGCGCCTGGCTCTCTAAAGGAGCGGACCCTCCTCAACTTCCTCTCGAGGGCCCTCTTGATCTCGCCGGGGCTTTTAGCCTGCCGGATCTCCTCAGACCCCTGGTTTATAGTGACGTAGTTGGACACTTGTTTCTCGCCTTCTGCGATCCTAGAGGACTGTTTGTACAGCCGGAAGAGTTGCCTCCTGGACAGGCCCGACAGGCGCGCCGCCAGCTCCTCGGCCGACATCTTCAAGGCGGAAGAACGCGAAATCCCGACGTGGCTGGCCCTCAACATGTCCCAAGGAACTTCAAAGCCCCCCGCCTCCAATTTCTCGTTTATCACCACATCGGCCGCGACGTTGAAGGCCATGGCCTCTTCGGCCTTCCCCATCTTCATGAGGTCTTTGGCGCGATCCAGATGGCCCAGATAGGCGTGTAGCACCTCGTGCATCAATATGGCCGCTCTATTCTCGGCGGTGAGGCCCTGCTGGAAAAACCTATCTCCCACCAAGATCGTATTGCCCGTAAACATGGCGTAGGCGTTCCTCGGGACCTCCTTCGAGTAGCCTATGGGGAACGACATGACGAGGAAATAGTAAGTGGGATCTCTCAACATCAAGTACTCCTTGATCTTCTGAAATTCCTCCAAGACGCGGCCCAATTCGGTCATTCTATACAACAAGACTCGTACATATTTACCTTTCCTGTATGGGGCCTCGGCAATAATCGGCGCTCAACGCCGAAGTGCTCCTCCTGTAGTGGTCGCGAGACGCCGCGCGTCTCCCGATCGGAGTAGGATAGAAGCCCGAAGCGGCCGCTTTATCGATCCCTATTGCGTACATAGGCTCCCGGCGATATTCAGTAGAGCCCGTCCCATCGTGCCCTCTAGAACCAACTACGCCTTCGGCCGGACCCTCCGGTCATGTAACATGACGGCTTGAGAGGCCATAAGTGCGCGCCGCAACTTGGAGCACGCCAGACCGGACTGGCGAGTTGTAGTCCGCCATAAGGCCCGGCTGGAGGGCCGGCCTCGTAGAGGCCGCCGGCCTCCAGGCCTATAGCCTATTCACTATACTCTTCGTGAGGTATAACGCCACATTGTATCCAACCATGTCGATGAGGTAGCGTATCCAATTCAGCCTAGTGTATAACGGATCTTCCCTCAGATAGTACTGTAGAACTGGATCGGGCAACAGATTGCCCGCCGGCAATGGGATAAAAGCCGAGGGCAGAGCCACGACGACTGAGAGGGCGACTAAAAGAAATATGAAGATGCCCCTGTTGCGCCCATATAGAAGGGCGGGCCATACGGCCGCGAAGAAGAACAAAGCCCCCGAGAATAAAAAGATAAACGGTATTGCTACATACCAAGGCAGTAAGGAACACGGCAGGGCGGCGAGGGAAAAGGCCAGCGGAGCCCAGAACCTCCTAAATCCGAACAAAGCGGCGGACGAAGCAGAGACGCCGAATATATACGCCGCAAGTACCGGGAAGACTATAGACGAAATGCCGACAGGCAAGAGGGGGATCGGCCACATGAAGAGGAGGCCCAGGAGGAAGAGGAGGCGCCTCCACATATCAAGTGGGATATACTCTGACGAGGATGCCTCCGTCGAGTCTATACGGCTCAAAAGGTCCGTCGAACCAGTTAGGCGCATACGATACATCTATATACGGCGCCTTGTAGCTTCCATATATGACGTACGAGCCGTAGTCGCTCCAGTCGGGGGAATACCTATATGCATATACGTTGACGCCCAGCCCGCCAGACTTATAGGACAGGGTGCTACTCGGAATCGCGTTCACAGTGAAGTTGTAGTGGGCCGATATTATTTCCGTCGCGTATCCCGCGTCGTATTCCAGCCCGACGTAGCTCCCCAATGAGCATCCGGAAGAGGCGGGAAACAGCTTGCTTATAACCTCGCCTGCGCCCCACATGACTATACCGACCCAAGACGGCATCTGTTTGATGAGTGAAAGGAATGTATAAATGCTGTTTGCCCACCAATATGCGCCGTGCACTATCGAGCTCCATAGGCCCCAGTCCGCCGCGGAGCCGGGGCCGGATACATATAGCCCCTGCTCGCTTGGGACGTCCTTGGCAACACACACGAATTTCCAAATGGGGGCCGCAGAGCCCTTGGAGAAACCTACGAACTGGACGTTCACCCTAATCCTCATCGGCGTATCGGACGTCGCGAGTTGGCCTATTGATACCGCCGTCTCCACTAGGAACTTGCCCAAAAGCCCCGCCGAACTCTCGTTCGCTTTTGTTTGCTGTCGGTTCCATAAATTAAAGCTGTAGTAGTTGGCGCTGAAGACAGGCGGTTGCCTCAAACCGGCTAGCACCACGAGATCCCTCCTGAAGTTGTATGCGTTTTCCCTCCATATTTGCGGCCACCTATAGCCCTGAAGGCTCGCGCCGGTTAGGGATATAGAGGGCTGGGCGGTCCCGTCGGGGCTTGCATATAGAGGCGGGTCGAATTCGAGGACCAGGGGGACATAGCTGGTATTGAATTTGACGTAATCGAGAGCCGACGGCGCCTGGACCGATATGTTGGGGAAGACGAAGAGGCGGCAATTAGAGCCGGAGCTAGAGGCGGTTGCTTGATATACCATCTGGCCGCCTATATATATCCTAACCGTCTCGGCGTCGGCGGGGGCGCAGTTGACCACCTGTAGGCTCTTTATGGCCAATAGAGGCGTGGAGGACCCTTGGGGGATTTGCGCCGTGAACATCACGCGCCTAGTGCCGGAAGGCAGATAGGTCGAATAGCTGTCTGCGAACACGCTCTTCCACTCGAAGACTAGGGCGCCCCAATTGGGGTCCCCAGGAGCGGGCCTCAGATAGCTCGCAGAGAGGAAGGCCCTAACCGTCTGGGGGGTATAGGAGTAGAGGCGGGCCTGCGCCCATATGTAGCTGTTGGAGTACGCAGCTGTATCGAAGACGAAGACCGCCCCGAGGTCTGTAGTGTAGGACGAAGAGGAAAGAGACCCGCAATATGCGGTCGGGGAGGGAGTCGAGCCGCAATACAAGTCTAGGCTAGCCGAATAGGAGCCGGAGCTGGCTACTGCCAAATAGACTCTGGCGACCCTATAGCCTAGATATATGCTGTATGTCTGGCCTAAGGAGTAGCCGCTCGACGAGAGACCAGTGGCGTTCTTGACGGGCACGGGTGGTCGCCAAGGGCCGGCGTATAGGGGATAGGTCTGGAACGCGAATAGGTATGACGCATATGACGAGGCGGGAGGGGCGGGGGAGAACTTCAGGGATGCGGGCAGTGTCGTCGTCACCAAGGGCTTTCCCCTATAGCAACCAGGCGGGTCGGCCGTGGCGTTGAGGTACAACACGATGCCGTACGGCGGGAGGCCCTCGCTCGAAGGTCTGTCCGATAGATATAGCCAGGCCCTACCTCTCGGCGTATCTACCGGCACACCTCTAGGCGGCCTAAATTTATTCAGAGCCTCCCTCGGCACTGCTATATAGGGGCCTTCTGCAAATGGAACTGACAACTCTGCGGGTCTGCCCTTCTCCCAGACCTCCACCCAAGACGCGTTTTCATACTTAACGAAATACACCACAGGAGCCGGGACGAAGGCCGAGCCGTTCCAGTAGAACGGCATTTGGGCAAGTCCTCTAGCCTCAATGAAGACGTAATTATCTACATCTATCTGCATTGTGCTTGCAAATACGAATACTGCCATAATTAGCACTAGCAATACTAGAATTCTCATAGATCTCTAAAAATAATTATCCTCTTAAGCTTAAACCCACCTAAGTCCCCAAGGCGCTTGGTAACACCGGGCCTGTCGTGGAGGCACGTACGGCCTCGGAGTGCGCTGTCTGGTACTATATTGACCGTCAACGACTTTAGTCGAAGAAGGCCGAGCTGTCTAGACTGTGGAGGCCAAAAATCGTGTGGACGCTGTTGGCGTACCCCGCCTGTCCTAGGAGGTCTGGGGCTGGGCGTTACCTCCAGAGGGCGGCCGCCGCCTTCCTCACCTTCAACGGGAGCCTGCTGGCGAAGTCCTCCAGCAACTCTCTCTTCATGCCGACCCTCTCCTTAAAGAGGCGGATCGCCGTAGATAAGATGTAGGCGTAGAACTCCCTCTCCTCTTCTGCGAGGTACTCGAGGAGGCTCATGTCGATAGAGCCGCCCGAGATGTACCTGTCCACCAACGCCTTGGCGTATATGGACGACGCGATTAATTTCTGCTCTAGGTCAAATTTTCTCCACAGTTCTAGTGGCTTTTCGAAAAAATTCCTTGGGCACTCTAGACAGGTAGAAATTGAGGAACTTCGACCCCGTCGACCTGCCCACATTGCCGTAGGTCACCTCTGCTATTAGGTCCTCGTCGGCCTTGACCCCGCCGAGTATGTGCAACTGCACGGCGAGCCTGGTCCAAGACCTGGGGGTCGGGTAGGGCTCGAGGCCCTCCGGCTCTTTAGGCGGCTCGAAGAGGAAGGAAGGCCCCTCCTTTAAGAACTCGCAGACGGCTCTCTCCCAAGAGTCTCCGAACCTCCGCTCCATATAGGCGCACCACTCGTCCACTGTGGGCGGCTCCACGTTTAGGACCGTCAGCCTGTTCAGCAGGGGCGCGGGGAGGGGCTCCGCGTCGACGCTCATAGAGGGCGGGTTGCCCGCCAGCACCACTATGACCTCCGGCGATAGGCGCCAGCTCCAGCCGGCCTTGCCCTCCTGGACTAGACTGTAGAAAAAGACCCTCTGGTCGGCCCTCTTGACGTTAGTCATCTCGTCGATGAAGAACAAGCCGCGACATCTCGACAAGATTTTAAGCCTCACAGGCGTCAAGAAGTCGATCACGTCGCCAGACGCCAGAGGCCTCGGTATGGACACGTCTTCAGGGAATATATGAGGAGCGGCCACTCTTAGGTACACGAAGTAGTCCCTACAGTCTTCCACCAGCCTGTGGGCAGTCGACTCGTCCACCAGGTCGAGATCTATGAAGGCGCGGCCCTCCCTCTTGGCCAGCTCTCTGGCGTACTGCTCGGTGACTTCGGTCTTCCCTATGCCAGGCCCTCCCAGCAACAACGTCTTGTTCAACGTCTCCGGCGGCAAGTTCAATATCTGTGTTATACGCACCACAGACCTACTGCGTCTTGTATAAATAAGCTAAACGCCCTAGGAGAACAAAAGCCTATAGAGCGAGAGGCACTCCTTAGCCGTAAGCCCCTCGCAGGCCTTGCCGGGCCTGCAGAAGTCGGCGAGGCCGTTTATGAACTTGACGGCGTCCTCTACGTGCTTAAAGAAGGCCGAGGCGAAAATGGCCCCGCTGTAGCTCCGCTTTATTATAGTGGCTCCTAGGTCTTCGAGGATTCTGGGGGCCGCCATTATGACGGGACACCCGCCTCTCAGCGATAGGCCTATATCTATGCCGCCCTCACATATATAGAGGTCCATGTCCTTATTGTTGCCTACAAGGAAGGCGTAGATACAAGCGCCTCTGAGATCTACATCGATAAATTTGGGCTCTATAAATTTATATATTGCGTCTATAACTGCTGGAGCTCTCCTCGAGGCGCACTCAAAGGCCGCCAAGATGTTCTCATAGCCCTTCACCGAAAACACGGCATTGCCGTATCTAAGCGAGACGGAATTGCCCCTTACGTTGATGTGGGTCAGCCGCTGGCCCTCTATGCCGCAATAGACCGACTTTATAGTCGTAGTGCGCCAAGTCAAAATCAAAGAGGCCGCGAAGCCTAGGGCTATGGCCAAAGAGGCTAAATGTAGCCCGCGGATCCAAGCGAGGGCGGCCAACGACAAGAATACCAAAAAGCCGCCCCGCTCCAAGAAAAAACGATAGAAGCCGAGGGCCAGCTTCACGAAAATTCCGATTTGGAATTATATAATTCTTGTGGCGACCATCTTCTCTACTTCCTCCCGCATCGGCGAAGACCTGGCGCCCTTTCTGGTCGCCTTCAGCGCCCCCGCCGCGTTGGCGAACCGCAAGGCATACCGTACGTCCCTCCCCTCCAGGAGCGCGGTCAAAAACGCCGCGTCGAAGGCGTCCCCGGCGCCTGTGGTGTCAATCGCCTCCACCTCAAATGCGGGCTCGTCGAAGGAGCCCCTCCCCTCCACGAAGGCCGAGGCGCCCCTCGCGCCCCTTTTAACCACCACGAGCTTTACGCCCAGCTCGAAGGCCCTCTCCACATCGCCGCCTAGTAGGTTGAAGAACTCAGCCTCGTTTAGGAAGAGATAGTCGATGTTGATCAACAGGGGCTTTAGGTATTCGAGGCCCCGTTTAGACCACACCCGACCTGGATCTAGGCTCACGCCTAGCCCCAGCCCCCTCGCGCGCCTTGCGGCCTCGACCGCGGTCTCCAGGCGGTACATAGTGATATGTAGGAGGTCGAAGCCCTTGAAGAAGTCGTCGGATATATCTCTAGGCTCTACGGCCTCCGACGCGCCGATATATTCGAAGACTTTCACCTCGCCGCCGGGGTAGACCAACAGGAAGGACGTGCCGGTCTGTTGCCCTATG
>JBEULO010000053.1:0-5840 GCA_041287225.1 Thermoproteus sp. | reverse complement strand
AACAGGAAGGACGTGCCGGTCTGTTGCCCTATGACTATCTTGACTCTAGATATATCGACGCCTTCTCTGAGGAGCTCCTCCAGTAGGATCCTGCCGAAGTTGTCGAAGCCCACAGAGGTTACTATCGCAGACCTCGCGCCGAGCCTCCGCGCGGCTACCGCGAAGTTAGAAGCCGAGCCTCCTCCGCCGTAACGTAGTTCTGCAACCAACGCCGCCTCTCCTCCCTCCGGTCTGTCCGAGAGGTACAACTGTATGTCCATCAACAAGTGGCCCAACGCGACGACTGATGGCATATATTGTAGTAGTTTCGTCGTATTTAATGCACAAAATAAGCGCCGAGACCTTGAAGAGGAGGATAAACGCCCTGGGGCGAAGGCTTGCCGAGTTGGGCCACGACGCCTACTACATCACGAACCCCGAGAACATCTTCTACCTCACCAACTACTACTTCCTACAGACCGAAAGGCCTCTGTCCCTATTGGTCTCGACCAACGGGGAGCTGGCCTTATTTGCCCCCATGGTCGAATACGAACATTTCGACCTCAAATCGCCGCTTAAAGCTAAGGAGTTCTACTACTTCGACTACCCCGGCGAGATACATCCCGTCAAGTTCATAGCGGAGAAGATAAGAGAGCTCTCTAGAGAGTGGGGCATAAGGTCGATTGCCCTCGAGAGCCCCGCGGGGGCGGCGGGCGGCTGGGGCTACAGAGGGCCCGATCTGGCCGAACTGCTGGACCCCATCAAGGCGGCGGTGTTGCCCGACCTCGTGGAGGACATGCGGCTCGTCAAGGACGAAGAGGAGGTGGGGCTTATCGAGGAGAGCGCCAGGTGGGCCGCGAGGGGGCTTGACGTCGCCAGATCGCTCATAGCGGAGGGCAAATACGACTGGGAGGTGGCCCTGGAGGCCAGCCTCCAGCTCAGTAGGGAGATGGCGAGGGCCTACGGCGTCGGCTATATGCCTCTGAGGGAGTTCACTCCGGGGTTTGTGGGATTTAGGGGCCAGGTCGGCGAGTACAGCTACTACCCCCATTCGATCTCGGCGCCCCGTCCCTTCAGGAGAGGCGACGTAATAGGCATCGGCGCCGGGCCAGAGGCCGGGGGCTATTACAGCGAGTTGGAGAGGACCTTGGTCTTGGGGAGCCCCACTGAAGAGCAGAAGAAGTACTTTGAGGCCATGTTGGAGCTCAGAAATGCTGCGTTTGAGGCGTTAGGGCCCGACGTCGAAGTGGCGGAAGTGGACAGAGCGGTTAGGAGGAGGGCCGAAAGGCTGGGGGTGGCCGACAAGCTTAGACACCACACCGGACATGGAATCGGCATAGGCTTCCACGAGAGGCCCTATATAGATATCGGATATAAAGGCGCCCTGCAACCGGGCATGGTGGTCACAATAGAGCCAGGCCTCTACGTGAGGGGCCTCGGCGGCTTTAGGCATTCAGACACGGTCTTGATAACTAGAGGGGGCTATAGGCTGTTGACTAAATACCCCGAAGAGCCAGGAGAACTGACGATATAGGCCATGGCCGACTACAAGCTCCACGTCGCTTTGGCGTACGTCGTGTTGTTGGCGGCATACGACGTCGCGGCCGACTTCATGCCGCCGGCCATCGCCGTGTATATATTCGCGGCGCTCGAGACGGCCTTTTTGGCGTCCTTCAGGTGGGTCAAATTGAGGTATTCGAGCCGCGGCTTCTACAACTCGCTCTTCCTATTCTTCTTGTGGTATATGGGCCTCGTCCTCGTGTCGCCGCTCTTGAGCTCCAAGGAGGCGGCTACTGCGATCCAGTCTCTATATGCGCGGGGCCTATTCCCCATATTGATAGTTGTCTACCTCCTCGAAGAGCCCCTAGTCTCCGAGTCCATATTTAGGGGTATTTTGTTCCAACAGATATCGACGAGAAATAGAACCGCCGCCTATTTGGCCTCCTCGCTGGCGTATGCGCTCCTCATGGTGCCGCCCGAGACCCCAACGGACCTCATGGCCACGGCCCTCTATTTCCTATTGGGGCTTATATTCGCGTACGCCTACGAGAGGGGAGGCTTTACGTCGGCCCTTATGGTACACGCGGTGTATTCGGCGCTTTACGCGCTGTCTCTGGTACTCTCGTTGTACCTCTAGCCCACCTCCACGACCCGCCTGGCCCCCCTATCTGTACAGACAGCTCTAGCCATCTCTCTGGCGTCGTCGAAATATTTGAGGGCCGACGTCATTCTCTCATCGATATATTCAGAGAACGCCCTCTTCAACCTATCGGACGCCAGCCCCGTATCGGTCAATATATAGACGGGCTTGCCCATGGCGTAGGCCATGAATATTTCTATCATAGTGCCCGCAGCGCCGCCGAACGCCACCACGACATCCGCCGAGCGGATCAACATGACGCTACGGCACCGGTACTCGCAACCCGTCTTTATGGCTATAAGGCCCTCGGGGACCTCTACGTCTTCCCTCTCTATGGGCAGTATTGCTACGGCCGTAAGGCCCCTCCTTAGGGACTCGTCGACTACCCTCCTCATCAAGCCCCAATAGCCGCCCACTAGGACCACCGGCTTCGCGCATTTGACGAGCTCATCGAAGAAGGCCGATATTTTAGGCGCTACGCGCTCCGAATCCGTGCTGTGGGCCGCCACCGCCAGCTTCATCACGACCTGGCGAGATATACGATATGGGGCGCCTCGGGCAGGACTATCGAGAGGCCTACCTCTACTGCGTTGGGAGAGCCCGGCAGTACTACAATCAATTTGCCGTTGGAGACGCCCGCGAGGGCCCTCGACATAATTGCGGCCGTGCCCACCTCCTGGAAGCTCCTGTACCTAAAAATCTCGCCGAATCCCTCCAGCTCTTTTTCCAACAGAGGCCTCACGGCCTCGACGGTCACATCGCTTTTGGCGACGCCGGTGCCTCCAGTGAACACGACCACATCGACGTCGCCCCTCCTCAATAGGTCCATAAGGACGCCTCTTATCATCACCACGTCGTCTTTTATCAACGTCCTCCCGACCACCTTGTGGCCGGCCTTAACGATCATCTCCGCCGCCCTGTCGCCCGACTCGTCGCCGTAGCTCCTGCCCGACGTCATGGCCTCATATCGCGAAGTGCTCACCGTTACGACCCAGAACGCCAACTCCTTGGGGCCGCGGGCCCGGTGCTCCTCGTGGGGTCGCATACACTAGATATACAACTGGTATAAATAGAACGACGGACTTTGTGCGAGCCTCATATCTGCACCTCGCGGCTCCTCCTAGCTATTATGTCCAGATACACCTCTGCGGCGTTGGTCAGATAGTCGACGACCCTATCGGCGTGTAGCATCGAGATTTCGTCTCTAGCGGACTGCCGCAACAAGAACCTCGCCTTCTTCGCGGCCTCCATGAACGAGAATATCGACTGTACGTCGGCCGCCGACGACATGTTTACAAATTGAGATACGGCTTCTCTTAATGTCTCCACGAGCTCTCTAGGCGGCTCCAGCCCTGCGAGTTCTACTATGTGGTCGGCCGCCCTCTCGACGTATCGAGCCAACTGCACGTGGCTCACACACGAGCCTGTGGGGTATTTATAGCAGAGCCTTTCTATCATATGCCTATATCTGTCCACCTCGTCGTCTACGCCTTCGAGGAGGGAGGGGTCCGCCTTGGGCGCCGTGATCAAGTGGTCTATCATGAAGGCGAGCGTCGATATCATCCTGGCTATTAGCTTCTCCCTATCGAACTTGACGTCCTCCACCTTGAACAATATGTAGTCAGGCCCCTCCTCCAGCGGCAACATGTAGAGCCCTCTGGCCACCGACATGACTTTATGTCTAAACCCCAAGTCCATGCCCTTGACTTCAAGCCTCACCTCGTCGTAGCCGGACACCAAGGCCGCCATCAACAATTTGACCACGAGGTCTAGGTCTTGCGTCGATATCTTTATGGAGAAGTCGTTTTGGCGGGCCGGCCTTATGGCCACCACGTCCTCCTCCCAAATGACGTAGACCTCCCCCTTGTCGCCCACGGCGTTTTTTTCGCACCACGCCTTGGGGAGAAAGACGGCGTAGGACTCTCTTATCTTAAAGACCCTCCTAGTTTCCATGAACTTGTTTAAGCCATATTAATTTAGCTTATCGGGCCGGCTTGGCGAACTCGCTCAGTGCGTTTATCAACATCCTCAAGGACATATGGGTCCTCTCTACGCTCTTCTCTACCGATGCAATGACTTCGAGCTCTAGCGGCGTCTTGGCGGAGGCCCTGAGGGATTTCATGAGGCTTAGATGGGACTCGTAGTGGCGGCACATCTCTTCGAGGCGCTGGACGACCTCCCTTACGTCGAGCTCGCCGTTGCTCGCCGCCAGCTCGGGCGCGCGTAGTGCGTCTAGGAGTCGCGCCCTTATCTGCGTCTCTCTGATTATCCCGTCTAGAAATGCGGCTATATATTCGTCCTTAATGGAGCCTCTAAGCCTTAAGAGCTCGGCCAGGTGGTCTATCTCGTCCGCCATTAGGCGCTCCATATCGATCTCGATTGCCACAGATAAATACGTTCTGCGGCTCCAAACTTAATTTACTATAATTATAGAAAGACAAAAATAAGCCTAATCAGTAATTTAACATGTCGGTCGGTCAGTTCGCAAACACCGATGTGGTAAAGGCAAGCCCGAAGATCCCCATAAGGGAGGCCGCCAGGATGTTGAGGGAAAACAACATAGGCCTCTTGGTGCTAGTAGACGACTCGGACCCATTAAAGGTGGTCGGCGTGGTCTCCGAAAGGGATTTAGTGAGGGCCGTCGCCGAGGGGCTCGACCTCAACAGGCCTGTTTGGGACATAGCGACCAAGTCTGTTATATTCGTAGACGTGGACGACCCTCTAAGCAAGGCGGCGGACTTAATGCGAAGGCATAATATCCGCCATATAGTGGTGACCAAGGAGGGGAAGCTCTACGGAGTCCTCTCGATAAGGGATTTGATATATGAAGACCACGCCTTGAAGACCATCGCTGGCTACGACGAGTGGACTTTTGAGCGCGGCATGAGCGCGTAGCCTCGGCTAGGCGCCTTTAGGGGGCCTTCGACGTGGTTTTAAACGACGCGTCATAGGCCAGGGGTGTTGCCCCACGCGAGGATATGTAGCCTAGGGGTCACCCTAAGCCCGTACTTCACCGCGGCGTTCCATATCCGCCGCAAGACCTCCGCTTGCTCCTCGGCGCTTTTGTACATGGGCATCAGAAACGTCCTCTCTTTGGGCAGACCGGCCCTCTTTATGTACTCCACGACCTCCTCTACGTCCTCCTCATCGCCCACTACGAACTTAAACCAGGCCTTTGGGCTCTTGGCGTAAAACGGACTTAAAGGCGCCCTGACGCCCGCGTTGGAGAGTTTAGGCGAGACGTCGTAGTAGTCCGCACAGGAGTCCAACTCCCCAGTGGGGGTATAGACGCCGCTGGTTTCTACCTCTACGGCCCCGAGGGCCTTGAGGCCGCACGCCAGCTCCTCTAGGCCTCTTTTCTGCCAGATTAAAGGCTCGCCGCCAGTAATGACGACGTGGCCCGTAGCGCCGAGGGAGCGCGCCTTTGCTATCACTTCGGCTGGGCTCATGTCGGTCCCCCCGTTTAGGTCCCAAGAGTATTTAGTATCGCAATATACGCACCTAATGGGGCACCCTGCAAGTCTCACGAATATCGCGGGCTTGCCTAGGTTGACGCCTTCGCCTTGTAGCGACGCGAATATTTCGAGCACCCTCACGGCACGGACGACAGACAGGTCCTATATATATGGACGACAACGATTTATAGGACGGATGGAGGCGTCGTGTGGTCAAAATAATAGGGCTCGGGCCCTCCGGGGCGGCGCTCGGGGCGGCGTTGGGC
>JBEULO010000052.1:0-4916 GCA_041287225.1 Thermoproteus sp. | reverse complement strand
AACGCCATAGCCACTGGCGCCAAGGCGTATTTGTTCAGACAGTACAGAACCTTGGCGATATTGTTGATAATATTGGCTATAGCTATATTCCTAGCTGTAGACATGACCAGAGGTCTTCCAGGACTTACGGCTATAGGCTTTGTTGTGGGCGCCTTGGGCTCTATGCTGGCGGGATATCTGGGCATGTACGTAACCACAAGATCCGCCTCGCGTGTAGCCCAGGCCGCGGCCAGCGGCGGTATGGGCAAGGCCCTACAAGTGTCGTGGCGCGCAGGCGCCGTTATGGGGCTCTCGTTGGCGAGCGTCGCTCTGTTGTTGATATCGGGCTTCTATATGCTCTTTAGGCTCATCGCCCCGGGCGAGTGGGCCACGCCGCTAGTCGCCCTGGGCTTTGGGGCAAGTTTAGTCACTCTGTTTATGAGGGTCGGCGGGGGTATATACACTAAAGCAGCAGACCTCGGGGCCGACCTAGTGGGAAAAATAGAGGCGGGAATCCCTGAAGACGACCCCAGGAACCCGGGAGTTATAGCCGACAACGTCGGGGATAATGTAGGCGATGTGGCCGGGATGGCGGCCGACGTATATGAGTCGTATATAGTCACGATAACTGCCGCCATATTCCTGGCGAGTATACTCGGCATGTCCTCGGCCTTTATAGAGGGCATAATACTGTTCGCGACGCTGGCGCTAATAGCTACATTCGTGGGGGTGAACCTACTACGTACTAGAAATGTGAAGAACCCCATGGGCTCTATAAGCACCGCCATATACGCCACTATAGCCATATCGGTCGTCTTGTTCTTCATAGGGGCCTTCCTGCTGAGCTCTATGTTCGGCTTGAGTCTAACCGGCTCTTTAGCCATGGCTACGGCCATATCGTTGGGCGCCGTCATAGCGCCTATAGTCGTCAAGATAACCGACTATTACACCTCTTACAACTACAAGCCCGTAAGGCAGATAGCCGACCAGGCTAAGATAAGCCCAGCCACTGTGATCATAACCGGTTACGGGGTGGGCCTTATGAGCGCAGTCCCAGTCTTATTAGTGATAATAGTCGTATTAGGCATTTCTTATGCAATAGGATTCACGGTGTTTCAAGTCGGCGGGTTTGGCGGCTACGGACAATATCTAGCCGGCATATTCGGGACCGCGCTGGCCTCCGTGGGGCTCTTGGCGATAGCAGGAATAATAATCACAGCCGACTCCTACGGTCCTGTAAGCGATAACGCCAACGGCGTCGTCGAAATGGCCGGCCTCCCGGAAAATGTGAGGGAGGTAACAGACGTATTGGACTCCATAGGCAACACAACTAAAGCTACTACGAAGGGCTACGCGATAGCGAGCGCGGCCTTGGCGGCGCTAGTGTTGTTCATAGCGTTGATGTTCGAAATCATGAAGTCCATGGCCCAAGTCCTAGGCGCACAACAGTTGACTCTACTCAGCGAATCGATCTCGAAGATATCGATAATAAATCCCAATGTCCTCATAGGGGCCTTTATAGGAGTCATGATAGTGTATTTCTTCACCAGTAGGACTTTGGGGGCTGTAGGAAGGACCGCCATGGAGATAGTGGAGGAAATAAGGCGGCAGTTTAAAGAGAAGCCGGGCATATTGGAGTGGAAAGAAACACCGGACTATGCCCGTGTGGTTGATATAGCCACTAGGAGGGCCCTCGGCGAGTTCTTGTTGCCGGGTCTCGTCGTGATTATAGTACCTCTAGTTACGGCCTTCGTGATGGGCTGGCAGGCGTTGGCCGGTCTGATAATGGGGGCTGTGGTGTCCGGAGTACCGCGCGCTTTACTTATGGCTAATGCAGGAGGCGCTTGGGACAACGCCAAGAAGTATATAGAACTTCAGGGCTTGAAGAAGACCGAACTACATAAGGCTGTGGTTGTAGGCGATACAGTAGGCGATCCGTTTAAAGACACGTCAGGCCCCTCTCTCAACCCGCTGATAAAAGTATTGAACACGCTTTCTGTAGTCTTCGCGTTTGCAATAGTACTGGCTAACGCCCATATGGGCATCGTGTTGACGGGGCTCCTCCACTTTTAAGCCCTTAAGGGAAAGGCTAAAAAAGAATCTCTTTTTTAAGGATTGTGTAGATGTACCCTCCCGAGTCTGAAGAGGGCAATATAGAATACAAACTCTACGTAAAAGATGTAGATATAGAGCGCTTTGCGGGCCAGATGAAACGTAGGCTGATCGAAGGGGGCGGCGAGGCCATATATGTAATAGGCGTGTCGAACGACGGCAAGCCTCTTGGCGTGAGCGAGGAGGAGTTGAAGGAGGCGCTATCTGTCGTCGAAAAAGCTGCAGAGAGAATAGGCGCTGTGGCGTATTTGGTGAGGCTTGAAGACGGCATAAGGGGGAAGGTCGCCGAGGTCCTCATTAGGAATAAGGCCGGCGAGGACAACCCCCCGCCCATAATATATGTGGTTGCTCTGGGAAATGTAGATGCGGGGAAGTCCACGCTCGTAGGCGTGTTGGTGACCGGCCGTCTTGACGACGGGAGGGGAAGCGCTAGGGTTTACGCCGCCAGATTCAAACATGAAGTCATAACAGGCCGTACTTCTGCCGTATCGACGCGCCTGTTGGGGTTTAGAGGCTACGAGGTAGTAAACGCCGGATTGCCCGACCCCCTCGACGAGGCGTCGGTGTATCTGAATTCCGACAAGGCCGTGATGTTCGTCGACGTGGGCGGCCATGAGGGGTATTTGAGGACTTCGCTTAGGGGCATATTGGGCACGATGCCGGACTACGGGATGTTGGTAGTCGCGGCGAATTCTGGAGTGCAGAAGATGACTAAAGAGCATCTAGGGGTCGCCGTGGCCATGAACATCCCCGTCTTCGTCGTGATTACTAGGATAGACATCACGCCGAGGGAGGTGCTCGAAAAAACGCTCGAAGACGTAGTGGGCATATTGAAGATGCCAGGCGTCAGCAGAGTTCCCTATGTGGTTAGAGGGACCGCCGACGTGGTGATAGCGGCCAAGATGATGCCGAGCGGCCGCGTATCTCCGATATTCCTGGTCTCAAACGTCACCGGCGAGGGCCTCGATAAGTTGAGGCTATTCCTTTCCCTTCTCCCAAAGAGGCTACATTGGCCCAATGTAGGGAGGCCTGTCCTCTACATCTCGGAGATATATAGAGTCAGAGGGGTGGGCACAGTCGTGGGCGGCCTCCTCGAGGGGGGCCGGCTCTTTGCAGGTCAGAAGGCCTTTGTGGGCCCTCTGGACGACGGGAGTTGGAAAGCCGTGAAGGTCAAGTCCATACAGATAAATAAGGTAGCTGTGGGCTCCGCGGAGCCCGGACAGTATATAACAGTGGCGATAGACGGGTTCGACGATATTCGTAAGGGCATGGCCTTAGTCGTAGAGCCCGCCAGACCGGCTGTGAGGATAAAAGCAGACGTCATAGTATTACGGCATCCCACTGTGATAAAACCGGGCTTTACGGGCGTCGTGCACCTCAAAGCGATAAGGACTCCTGCCACGATAACTTGGATAGACCGGGGCGCTCTGATGATGGGAGATGTAGGCAAAATGGAGTTGAGGCTTTCACGGCCCCTGTTGGTCCCCCTAGGCGAGAGGTTCATCTTTAGGAACGGCCCGACTAGAGTATTAGGCAAAGTAGACCAAGTGTATTAATAGAAGCACGGATCGGGGCTAGTGCTGATACCTCCGCCATTATGTAGAATAGTCAGATGTGACGACCTGGACTACTTAACGCTAGACGAAGCCTTGAGGGAGCTCGAAAAGACAGACAAGGTGGAGATGTTGGGACGTAATATATATGCAATACAGTACGACTTCAGGAGGATCACCCCATCTATGATAAACGACTACGAGTACTGTCCCCGTCTTCTCTGGATACAAGCAAGGCTCGGCAAGAAGTTGCTCACACGTAGGTCGCTGGTCTCTTTGGTGAAGGGCCGTCTGCTCCATGAGCGATATGAAAGGGCTATTTCAGCAATAGAGGACGTCTTGACTGAATACAAGGTAGAGCTGGGCGATATGGTCGGCGTAATAGATGTGGTGTTTAAACGCGGCGAGAAAATCATACCAATTGAAATTAAAAGTGGATTTTTATCAAGAGGATCTCATATAAAACAACTACAGATATATATAGAACTGTTGGGATCAAAATTCGGCTATTTGGTTTATAGGGATAAAGTTGAAAGAATAGAGCGAAATCAGGGGGCAATGGCCATATTGGTAGAAATAAGGAGGGTTCTCGAGAGCAAAGACCCCCCCGAAGTCGATAAGACTCGTTGCAGAAGTTGCCCATTTAGGTCAATATGTAATATATATTCTAAATAGTATTATAGTTTTTCTATTAAAGAAAGTTACATATTATAAAAAATAAATAAGATAATTAGATAAAGTAAAGAATCAAGGCAATCTATAAATAAGATGGATTTGCCATAAGGCATGACGCCTAGCTATATCGAATACTTGGGGATGCCCTCATATACGCCCTATGTCGTATATACTCTTGCCTCGATATCGGTAGTATCTCTATTATATTTTACACATAAACTCCTAAAAGAAATTGGAGGATTGAAATTCCTATTTAATGGAATTTTTAAAAAAAGAACATACATATTTTTAAAGGAGTTTCTACTCCATGAGAGGTTCTTTATAGACGAGGCCCTAGGCGGCGTCGCGCACTATTTGCTCATCATAGGGCTGGGAATTTCGCTCGTGGCTACAATCATAGTCGCAATTACGCACTATGCCGGCATAACCTACAGCGGCCCTCTATTCCTAACGTTTAGATTTCTGCTAGATATCGCCGCAGTATTTCTTATAGTTGGGCCTTTATTAGCCATATATAGAATTTCAAAAAATAAGAATAGATATAACTATAAAGAATATATATCAGTACTAGTTGGATTTATTATAATTAGTATTACA
>JBEULO010000051.1:20650-38152 GCA_041287225.1 Thermoproteus sp. | reverse complement strand
AAACACATATTCGAAAGCGTCAAGTTATAGACCATTTTTCGTGAGAAGTGGTCTTCTGCGCCTCTTCTATTTAGCGGGGCCGACCGCCTCTACCCTTCGCGGACAAATGCGTCGAGAGTCGGCGTTGCGATGTGTGTTTTTATCTGAGTATACTCTCCGGGTGAATTTATCGATAGGGAGGGGGAGTTGCAAGTCTTGAAGTCGCTACGGCGTAGCTCCGGCGTACGGTCGGTAGTCATCTACGGCAAGAGGGATATACGGCGAGGTCATAGAGCGTCGACTCCGCATCTGAGGCCAGTGAAGTCGTTGAACCCAAATACCTCCTTGCGGCCAAGGGCTTCTCGGGGCCGCCGTCTGAAGGCGTCGTGCCCGTGACGTTAGGCGATATATACAAGGAGTCAAGGGAGAAAATACTGTCGTGCAACCGCCGAGCCTAGCGGCAATGAGTCTCCGAACGAGGCGCGTTGCGACCTCTGCCCTCAAATACGCGCGGGGGCAGAAAGGCGCGCCTCCACAGTCGTGAGAGCCTAGGGGTCGAGCAAGCCCCTCCGCCTCAACTCGTAGTGTAGCCTCCTGATTATTTCGGCGACGCGTACGTAGCCGCCGGCCTCTACAACTCGACGGACTCTCTCCACATCGATCTCGCCGTATTCGTGGACGACTATATTCCGAAAGCCCACTAGCTTCCTCAAGACCTCTCCGTCGTCCGTGCTGAGAAGCCCGGCGCCCACTAGATTGCGTATACACCTAATTGGAGTCTCCCCGCTCATGTCCAGTATAGAACAAGTGTGGAGGAGGTAGTCGATTACCGACTGGGCGTGTATCTGAAGGGCGTGTAGCACCGAATATACGTCGTATATATCGTCCCAGTTGATGCCCCTCTTCCTAGCCCCCTCCAGCAAATCGACGTGCCGAATTATGTTTTCTAGCAACTTATCGTGCAACACGTCTCCACACCCTTTCTACGAGAGTTTCGGTGTACCTTACCTTCTCCCTCATTAGGAGGTAGTCGTTGCAGATGCCCACGGCCTTGACGAAGGCCCACCTTCCGGCTTCGTCGCTGTAGAGAATCACGCCGTCTCTAGCGGCCATTAGCAGTAAAGTGCAGTTCAGATCTTGGAAGTTGTCGAATACATATACGTCGGCGGGCAACCCCGCGGCGTTCTCTACGACTTCCATAATGTTCAGCATGACCTCCTCCACGTCTTTATCCGTATATGCGACTACGTCTAAGTCTCGGGGGTTCTCCCTCCTCAAAGCGGAGCCGTGGAGCACTACGAGCCTAGCCCCGGTCCCCTCCCACCGCGCGGCTTTCAACCTCTCGATTAGGGACACTGCTATAATCACCCCCGTCTTTAAAACCCTACGATAGGGCGGACGCCCATTGGGCCGCGGGCTGGCGGAAAACACAGAGGCTTTTAGGTGGAAGCGGTACGTCTTGCCGCCCTTTGAAGCGCGGGTCTGCGTCTACATTACGCAGGTATTACCTGCGAGACCGATATAAGTGGGAGCCCGCATTAGTCCATGCCCAGGAACAAGGGGCAGGAGAAGATGTCCCTGATATCTGTGCACGTCCCCAGGCGCATGTTGGAAGAGCTCGACGAGCTGGTCAGGAGGGGTATATACCCAAATCGTAGCGAAGCCATAAGGGCCGCCATAAGGGAGCTCCTATATAAGGAGTCCTTGAAGCCGTCTGCGAGGCAGATAGAGGCCGAGGAGGTAGAGGAGGAGGGCGAAGAAATAGAGGTTTTGACCGGCCGCTAGGCCCTCTAACTCTTATTAACCCCAATAGATTTTAGCCGTGGCCTTGGTCGCGCCTATAGAATACGCCATATTGAAGTCGGCGGCTAGGCGGAGGAGCCTCAGAGAGATCGCGGCCGAGCTTGGAGCGAAGCCGGAGGACTTGATGCGGTATGTAGAGTCGCTTAGGGCCAGAGGCCTCTTGGACGTCGAGAGGAGGCAGGTGGAGGCCTACGAGCTGACAGAGGAGGGGGCCAAGTACGCGAGGGAGGGCTTGCCGGAGCTCTTGGCTCTTAGGTCTGCTAGATGTGAGGGGGATATATGCGTCGTCGAGGTGCCCGACACGGCCGAGGGGAGGATCGTCCTGGCCAATCTGGCCCGCCTTGGGCTGAGGCCCCGCGGGGGCAGGGTGGAGGCGCCGCGGGAGGAGTTCGAGAGGGCGCTTAGAGCCGTCGAGGAGAGGCAGAAACACCTCGTGGAGCTGGCCTCTGGGGGACAAGCGCCTCTTGAGATATACGCCGACTTCTCTAGGAGGAAGTTGGTCCGTAAGGTCGCCAAGACCGAGCTGTATGTAGAGGCCAGGGCGGACCTCTCGGCCTTGAAGGTGGCCGAGATGAAGACGGTCCTGACCTCCGAGGACCTCAAGAGCGGGGCGTGGAGGGGAATAGTGCTGAAGCCCATAGACGCCTCGGTCGAAGTGCCGCCTGCGCCCGCGCCGGTGCCCCACTTCTTCCAGGAGTTTTTGGGATACGTGAGGGAGGTCATGGTGGGGCTGGGCTTCGAGGAGGTGAGGGGGCCGATCTTGGAGTACGAGTTTTGGAACTTCGACGCGTTGTTCCAGGCGCAGGACCACCCTGCGAGGGAGGTCCACGACACCTTCTTCGTGGAGCGGAGCGGCGAGGTGCCGGAGCCTCCCCCCAAGGAGTTGATGGAGAAGGTCGCCAGGGAGCACGAGGCTGGGTGGGGCTATAGGTGGAGCCCCGAGAGGGCGTTGGGGCTCGTCTTGAGGAGCCAGACCACCGCCACGACCGTTAGGGCTCTGGCCGAGAGGGGCGAGGGCCGATATAAGGTCTTCACTATCGGTAGGGTCTTCAGGCCGGAGCATATAGACGCGAAACACAACGTGGAGTTCCACCAGCTGGACGGCATCGTCGTTGGGAGGGGCCTCTCCTTTAAGCACCTGTTGGGCCAGTTGGAACAAATAGCGAGGGCTTTGGGGATGGAGGAGGTGAAGTTCAAGCCGGCCTATTTCCCCTTCACCTCGCCGTCGGTCGAGGTCTATGCGAGGCACGAGAGGCTGGGCTGGATAGAATTCGGCGGGGCTGGCATATTTAGGCCGGAGGTCACGAGACCTCTCGGCGTGGAGGAAAGCAGAGTGCTGGCCTGGGGCTGGGGGCTGGACAGAGTGGCCATGATACTCCTGGGCATCGACGACATTAGGGACCTCTTCACGACCGACGTCAACAAGCTGGCCGAGTACTACAAGAGGTGGCAGGCCTTCAAGAGGACTGTAGGCTCCGGCGGGGGGAAATACACCCTTTAGCCTCCGCGTCAGCGCCTAATCGCCTCCAATACGGCCTCGGCTATGGCGCCAGCTACGTCCACTCCAGTGACCCTCTGGACGTTTTTGAACTCGGGGACTCCGTTCACCTCCAAGACCTTATAGCCGTCTCTGGACTCCACCACGTCTACGCCGGAATAAAGCGCGCCGACGGCCTCGGAGGCCTTGACGGAAATCTCTTCTAGCTCGGAGTCTATCCTCACCGGCTCGGCCCTCCCCCCTCTGGCCGTGTTGGTCCTCCAGTCCGTCGAGGCTATCCTGTAGATCGCCGCGACGGCCCTCCCGGCCACTACGGCGACTCTTATGTCCCTCCCCGGCTTCTCCACGTATTCTTGCACCAAGAACTCCTGCATGGAGGGCTCTAGGTGCTTCTTATGCGCTATAATCGCGGCGAGGTCTTCGGCCGACTTCGCCAAATTGACCAGCCTCCCCCAAGAGCCGTCCAGCGGCTTGACGATTACGGGGTAGCCCATGGCCTCTGCGGCCTTTAGGGCCGGCTCGAGGCCGAAGGCCAGCACGGTCTTGGGGGCGGGCACTCCGGCGCGCCTCAAGGCGAGGTAGGTCAGATATTTGTCGTGGGATATATAGAGGGCCTGGGCCGAATTTATAGAGATGCCGCCGGCCGACTCGTAGGTGTGGGCCAACGGGATCACCTTAGATCTGCCGGCAACTCTGATGAGCCCCGCGCCCCCCAAGCCGTCGGGGGCCGTCAACTCCTCGGCGTCCACGAGCCTGATCGAGGCGTTGCGCCTCTTGAACGCGTCGATTAATAGCCTCTCGTCGAGCCTTAAGAGGTCGTAGACGAAGTCGATTTCCCCGACATCGCCCCTCTGGGGAGAGCCCCTTTATAAGTTTAATGTTGACAGGACGCCAGTTTTTCTTTAGCCGAAGCCCTAACCCGTTCGGGGTCTGGAGACCCGTATACGGGCCTCTTGACGGCCTCGCGGGGATCCGGAAGCGCCGCCGACCCCGCCTTGACTGCCTCCGCCACTTTGAAGTAGGCCTCCCTGAAGGGCGTCCCCCCCAGCGATAGGGCCTCCGCCGCGTCGGAGGAGGTGGTGGGGTACGTCGAGGCGTCCCGATAGGCCTTGGCGCAGTCGAACTTCATCCCCTCTAGGAAGCTCTTCAAGACCTCGAGGCCCTCTTCGGCCGTCTTGAAGACTCGCCATAGGTGCCTAGTGGCCTCTTGTAGGTCTAGGCTGTAGCCGTACCCGATCTTCTCCTGTACGGCCAAGAGGGCGAAGGCGTCCGCCACGGCTTCTGATATACGGGCCCTGAGGACTTCCAACGTCACGGGGTTCTTCTTGTGGGGCATGATGCTGCTGGTGGATATATGTTCCGCCGGGGGCTCTATATAGCCCACCAAGGGGCTCGTCCACGCTATGAAGTCGTCGACGAATCTGGAGAGCTCGGCGAGGGCCGAGGCCACTACAGACGCGGCGAGGCCGGCGAAGAAGCGGCTGGAGGAGGCGTACAGCGTATTTTCCGCCACAGATCCGAATCCTGCCAGCTCCGCCAGCCTCTTGCGGTCTAGAGGCGCCGAGGTGCCTCCAGAGGGGCCAGAGCCCAACGGCGACTTGTCGGCTATGGGCCTCACGGCGGCCAGCGCCGAGTCGAAATCGGCCAACAGCTCGTATAGGGCGAGGAGGTAGTGGCCGAAAGTTATCGGCTGGGCCGGCTGGAAGTGGGTGAAGGAGGGCATCACGCAGTCCGCGTACTCCAACGCCCGCCTCGCCGCGGAGCACATAAGCCCCCTCGCGGCGTCCCTCAAGGCGTCTATATGGCGGAGTAGCCTAAGCCTTATGGCCGCCGCCACGTGGTCGTTCCTGCTACGGCCCAGCCCCGCCCAGCCCCCCGCAGGCCCCGCCCTCTTTATTAGGTAGTCTTCGAGGGCCTCGTGGACGTCCTCATAGCCCTGCCTCAAGAGGTCCTCGATCCGCGCCTCCTCCAGCGCCTTCAAGACCGCCTCTCCGTCCGCCCTTGGGACGACCCCCCTCTCGACCAGATGGGAGACATGTGCCTTCATTACCCTGACGACTTCCTCTGCTATCTCGGCGTCGTCTTGTATGCTCGAAGTGTAGCCGGCCACCAGCCGGCCCGACCCCCCTATCCATCTCCTATAGAGCGCCATGTGCCTTAATGTCCGGCTATAAATATGGCCTCGCCGCCGACATATTATCGATATGTGGACGAAAGACTTATATATGTCAAATGTCGTTGAGGCGATGTCCCAGGGGCGAATCATATGGCCTACCTCGTCCTCGAAGACGGCACGGTCCTAAAGGGCAGGGCCTTCGGCGCCGACAAGACCGCCATAGGCGAGGTCGTCTTCACGACCTCCGTCGTCGGGTACCCCCAGTCCATAACGGACCCCAGCTATAAGGGCCAGATACTGGTCTTCACGCACCCGCTGATAGGCAACTACGGCGTCTCGGAGGACCAGTACGAGTCGGAGGGCGTACAGGTCGAGGCGGTGGTGGTCTACGAGGCCACGCGGCCCAGCCACTACAAGTCGGTCATGTCGATAGACGAGTGGCTCAAAGCCGCCGGTGTGCCGGGGATAGAGGGCGTCGACACCAGGGCGTTGGTGCTCAAGCTGAGGGAATACGGAGTCATGATGGGGGCCGTCGGCCATGAGCCGCCCGACGTACTTCTGGACAAGTTGAAGAAGTCGCCAAGATACGACGAGGTGAACTACGCCTCTATGGTGTCGCCCAAAGAGCCCCAAGAGCTGGGAGACGGGAGGATATGCATCGGGGTGGTGGACTGCGGCGTCAAGAGGAGCATATTGAGGGAGCTCGTGAGGAGGGGCGTGAAGGTCTTGAGGGTCCCTTGCCTCCAGTGGGAGCTCGCCCTTAAATGCGACGGGATTCTGTTCAGCTCCGGCCCGGGCAACCCCAACCTCCTCGACCGCGTTGCAGAGGGCGTAAGGGCCGCCGTGGAGATGCGCCTGCCTATACTCGGAATATGTCTAGGCCACCAGGTGGTGGCGAGGGCCATGGGGGCGAGGCTCTACAAGCTGAAATTCGGCCACCGCGCCTCCAACAAGCCCGTGAGGGATCTGGTCTTCACCGGCAAGACCTACATCACCACCCACAACCACGGATATGCGGTGGACCCCGCAGACAGCGGCATGAAGGTCTGGGCGGTCCAGCCCGACGACAGAACCGTCGAGGGCCTCTACCACCCGGAGTTGCCCATACTGACCACACAGTTCCACCCCGAGGCCGGCCCGGGCCCCCGCGACACCGCTTGGATTTTCGACAAATACATAAAGATAGTAGAACGCCACAAGGCCTAGGCGCAAGCCTCACCGCACTTTTATCCAATACCTAGAGGCGTCCCTCAACACGACGCTTCTTTCTACGGCCTCTGCGAACTCCTCGGGGGTGTACGGGAGGACTTCGACCCACTTCTCCAAGCCTAGCCGCACCTCTATCTTCGCTATTAGGTCCAGCCTGTCCAGCCAGCGCATGCCTTCAAACCGCCTGGACACGACCACTAGGTCTATATCGCTCGTCTCGAGCCAGTCCCCCCTCGCGTAGGAGCCGAACAGATAGGCCGCCTCTACCTCAAAGCCGTTTGCCTCCAGCGCCGAGATCAGCCTATCAACAATTTGTAAGATCTGTGGGGGTGCCCTCATAGCCTGCCGCCTTTAGGAGCAGTTCGGCGAGGTCGAGCAGATCTTCGGCGGTCCTCAACGACCTCTCGGCGTCGCTTTTAGTGACCGCCTCGTAGGGCTGACCGCCAGCGGCGTCGGGGTACCTAGAGACCGTGTAGAACTTATTGAGCTCGGCTATTTTCTCCTCCAGCAGAGGGCTCAGCTCGAGCCCGGACCTCTTCAGCTCCCTATAGAGCTCCGTCAGCACGTGGCTCTTCGGAGGCTCCCTCCTCAACTCGACGAGCCAGAGGGCCTTCAGCGCCTTTTCCGCCGCCTGGTGGCTATAAAAAGCCGACGCGTTCCACCTCCCAGACCTGAAGAGCAGTCTGGCTACGCAGAGGTCGCTCCAAGCCTCTCTAATCCAATAGACGGCTTCGCGCCTAATGGGCAGTAGGGAGACTCGGTTTTTAAGTCTAGCCGTCGTCTAGAGCCGGCAGTCACCTTCCTCTTGTCCACTCACCGCTGTCGCTGAGCGCCCTCTTCAGCTCTTCCATGTCCATATCGCAACCTCTATCTCTAAGCCATCTGGACATCATGGAGAGTAGAAGCTCGGCGTTGTGCTCGCCTAAAAGGCTCGTGAGGATCTGGTAGACCCGCCAGGGCTCTTCCTTCAAGACCTCCTCGAAGGGCCTCTTCAAGACCGTAATGGACTTGAAATGTATGAGGTACCTCAGACTCACATCCATAGATACATAAAATCGTATTAGTAAATCTCTAGTTAGGCATCTATTCGTCACAAGGTGTCATCGGGGACTCTAATATAAGGATTACGTTGGTCCCCCTCGGGAGGCAAGCGTCTTCAACTCTCGGAGTGCAGGACGCCGTGACCCTAAAAAATTTAAAGTCCGGAATAAATAGGGGCCATGTCCAGCGTCGTCAGGATAGTTGAAAAGCAACTCGACGAGATCTTGGCCATAGCCAGAAACCCCGCGCAGATACGAAACGCCGGCACTTTGGCGCATGTAGACCACGGCAAGACTACTACATCCGACTCGTTGCTCATGGGCGCCGGCCTCCTCTCGCCGAAAGTGGCCGGCAAGGCCCTGGCCATGGACTACGTCGAGATAGAACAGCTCAGACAGATGACAGTAAAGGCGGCGAACATATCGCTGTATTTCGAATACGGCGGCAAGCCGTACCTCATAAACTTCGTCGATACGCCGGGCCACGTCGACTTCACGGGCCATGTGACCAGATCGCTTAGGGTTATGGACGGAGGCCTCGTGGTGGTGGACGCCGTGGAGGGCGTCATGACCCAGACCGAGACCGTCGTGAGGCAGGCGCTCGAGGAGTACGTAAGGCCCGTCCTCTTCATCAACAAGATCGACCGCCTCATCAAGGAGCTCCGCCTCTCGCCGCAAGAGATAATGCAACGCATATTGGCTATAGTCAAGGAGTTCAACTCCCTAATAGAGATGTTCGCCCCGCCGGAGTTCAGAGACGCCTGGAAGGTAGACCCCGGCAAGGGCCAAGTGGCGTTGGGCTCGGCCCTCCACAAGTGGGGCATCACGATACCCATGGCCCAGAAGACCGGCCTCAAGTTCAGCAACATAGTAGACGCCTACGAGAAGGGCTATGTGGACAAACTGGCGGCCGACTACCCGCTGTACAAGACCCTCCTCTCTATGATAATCGAACACATCCCGCCGCCCAACGTGGCCCAGAAGTACAGAATACCGAGGCTCTGGCGCGGAGACCTCAACAGCGATGTAGGCAAGGCGTTGCTGGAGGCGGACCCCAACGGCCCCACCGTTATGGCGGTCAGCAAGGTCAACGTGGACCCCCACGCCGGCTTGATCACCACAGGCCGTGTGTTCTCGGGGACCATTAGGGAGGGGGACGAGGTATATATCATAGGCGCCAAGTCCAAGAGGAAGGTCCTACAGACCTATATATACATGGGCCCGTCCCGTATAGTAGTGCCCTACATGCCCGCCGGCAATATAGTCGCCCTCCTCGGCACCGACGACGCGAGGGCGGGCGACACCATAGTGGGCGCCGCCTATTCGAACGTACCGCCCTTCGAGCGCATGAGGTACATATCGGAGCCCGTAGTGACTGTGGCCATAGAGCCCAAGAACCCCGCCGACCTGGCGAGGCTGGTCGAGGCGCTCAAGGAGCAAGTCATAGAGGACCCCACCCTCGAGGTCAAAATAGACCAGGAGACCGGCCAGATATTGCTGTCGGGCGTCGGGACTCTACACCTAGAGATAGCCACTTGGCTGTTAAAGGAGAGGACTAAGATAGACTTCACGGTCTCCCAGCCGCTAATTAGGTTCCGCGAGGCCGTCAGGGCGAGGTCGGAGGTCTTCGAGGGCAAATCGCCCAATAAGCACAACCGCCTCTACTTCTACGTGGAGCCCCTCGACGACGCCACCGTAGAGCTCATAGCCACTAGGGAGATAACAGAGGACCAAGACCCGAGGGACAGGGCGAAGATATTGAGGGAGAAGGCCGGCTGGGACACCGACGAGGCGAGGGGCATATGGGCCATAGACGATAGATACTTCAACATACTTGTGGACAGGACCTCCGGCATACAGTACCTACGGGAGATTAGGGACTATATAGTGCAGGGCTTTAGGTGGACCACCGAGGCGGGGCCCTTGGCGCAAGAGCCCATCAGGGGGCTCAAAGTCGTGTTGACAGACGCCGTAGTACACGAGGACCCGGCGCACCGCGGGCCCGCCCAGATAATGCCGGCGACTAAAAACGCCATATTTGCCGCCATACTGTCGGCGAGGCCTACCCTCTTGGAGCCCGTGTTGAAGCTCGACATAAAGGTCCACCCTGACTACATAGGCGCGGTCACCTCCGTCCTCAACAAACATAGGGGCAAGATCCTGGACATGACGCAAGAGGAGTATATGGCCATGATCAGAGCCGAGCTGCCGGTCCTCGAGTCCTTCACCATAAGCGACGAGCTCCGCGCCGCCGCGGCGGGCAAGGTCTTCTGGTCCATGCAGTTCTCGCGGTGGTCGCCAGTGCCAGAGGCCATGTTGACGGACTTGGTGAAACAGATACGTAAGAGGAAGGGGTTGAAGGAGGAGATACCGAAGCCCACCGACTTCATAGAGGCCTTCTAGGCGCGCCGATTTTTAAACTTCTTGATCCTCATAAGATCAAGACTTTTTAAAGGCGTTGGTAGTTCGAGGTAATGGATGTTTTTAACCCCTGGTGGAGGGGGAGGCTCGAAGAGGACCCCCACATAGCCAAATGGCTCGAACAGCCGGTGAGGTGGGTCCCCGATATAGTCCGCCAGATAGACCTGACGCCCTTCTCCCTACACTTCATATACGGCCCCCGCCAGGTGGGCAAAACCACCGCGTTGAAGCTATTAGTCAGAAGGCTAGTAGTGGAGGAGGGGAGGGACCCCCGCTCCATATTCTACTACAGTTGCGACATGTTGAGCGACCACAGAGAGCTGGGCGAGGTGCTCCAAGAGGTGATAAGGCTCAAGAGGGCCTGGCGGGTCGGCTCCGCCGTCGTGATACTCGACGAGGTGACGTACCCCAAGGAGTGGTACAGAGCGCTTAAACACTTCGTGGACCTGGGCCACTTCAAAAACGACGTGATTATAGCCACGGGGTCTGTGAGCATGTACGCCAAGAGGGAGGTGGAGGCGTTTCCCGGACGCCGCGGAGGCGGGCGCGACTACGTGTTGTACCCAATATCCTTCAAGAAGTTCGTAGAGGTGGCGGGCGCGGGCGTCGACTACGAGGCCTGGAGGACCCGCCTAGAGGAGCTGTTGGAGCTCTACCTACAATGCGGCGGGATGCCCGCGTCGGCGGTGAGCTGCCTCTCCAGAGGCTCGCCGGACCCCAGCGCCGACTACCTCTTCATATCGTCTCTGAGCTCCGACCTGGCCCGGCTGGGCAGAAACGAGGCCTACGCCAAGAGGCTCTTGAGGGCAGTGATATCCAGGTCTCCCTCTCCGGTCTCGCTGAACGCCCTCGCCAAAGACTCGGAGCTCCCCGCCCACAAGACCGCCTTCTCCTACCTCTCCCTACTCGAAAACCTATTCGTCTTGAAGCAACTGTATTGGGTCGACCCGTACACCCTCGCCGAGGACTACAGAAAGGAGAGGAAGGTACACCTCCTAGACCCGGCCATGTATAGGGCCTTCGCCCAGTGGGCCAACGCCCCCGCGCCTGGCCCCGAGGCCCTCTTGGAGGCCGTAGTGGCCATGCACCTCGCCAGGAGGTACAGAGTGGGGTACTGGAGGGACGGCAGGGAGATAGACGTAGTGGTGCCCGACCTCGGGCTGGGGGTCGAGGTCAAATGGGGCCGGGCGGGCAGAGGGGGGAAGGTGGGGAGGATAGAGTACAGAGAGCTCTCTAGAGGCGACGTCGTGCAGTTCCTATTGGGGCTGGCCGTCTAGCGCCGCGACTCGTTGTACTTCGCCACGGCCCTCCTGACCTCTACGGCCGAGCCCGTTGCAATTATGGGCGCCCTGTCCAGATCCATATCGGCGCCGCAGAAAGGACATACGTGCCTCTTGGCGTCCGCCCTCGCGGCGCTGGCCATGCCGCAACGGGGACAGACCACCGCAACGTACCTCACCGCCTCGCAGAGAGCGCCCGGGCATATACGAGACGCGCCAGCTCCCGCTTGTGGGCGGGGCCCAGCCTTTCTATCCTCCCATCGCTATATATCGCTATGTAGTAGTCCTTAAGTGTGCCGAAGCCCATTTTGGACACGTCGTGGGCCAACACCAAGTCCCAACCGCCCTCGGCCAACCTGGCCCCGGCCCTCCTCACCAGCTCCTCTTCCGACACGGCGTATTCCGCCTTGAAGCCGATTATAAAGGCCTTGGGGTTGGCCCTCCTGGCCTCGGCCGCAATTTTCGGCGCGCGCAACAGCCTCACGGTATATTCCGCGAGGTCGCTACTTATCTTGCCCGAAGCCCTCTCGGCCACGTAGAAGTCCAACGGCGCCGCGGCGAAGACCATGAGGTCGGCGGCCGGCGCCAGCTCCATCACGGCCCTATACATGTCGAGGACCGAGGTGACCGGCACGGCCTTGACGCCAGGAGGGGCCTTGACGCCGGGGCCCGCCACCAGCGCCACCTCGGCGCCCCTCGCCGCGGCCTCCCTGGCGAAGTACACACCAGTGAGCCCGGAGCTTGGCGTAGATATGTACTTAATATCGTCTATATGTTCATGGGTAGGTCCAGCAGTTATCAAAACCTTCATTCCGGACATATCGCGGGGGGCCGCCGCGTCTATGACGGCCTCCGCCACCTCTTCGACCTCCGGGTACTTGGCCTTGCCCTCCTCGACTTTAGGCTCTACGACCAGGGCCCCCCAAGACCTGAGCCTCCCCAAGGCCTCCCGTAGGGCCGGGTTGTTGTACATGGCGAGGTTCATCGTAGGCACGAAGACGGCCTTGGCCCCGGCCCCCAAGGCGGCGTGGATACAAGTCGTGGCGGTCCCGTCGGCAATGCCCAGAGCGGCCTTAGCTATCGTGTTGGCCGTGGCGGGCGCCACCACCAATACGTCCGCCTTGGCGCATATGGAGACGTGCTCCGCCCTCCCCGTCAGCCTATACACGACCTCCCCGCCGGTGGCCCACCTAAAGAGCTCGGGGCTGACGAGCTCTGCGGCCCTTCTAGACATGACTACGTCGACCTCTGCGCCGTGTCTGATTAAAAGCCGCGCCAGATCTATAGACCTATAGAGAGAGATGCCGGAAGTAACGACAAGAATGACCCTCATCCCAGACAAGAGATTACTAAGAGAACTCTTAATAGGCTCCACTTCAGCCATGCCGACCTTAAAGCAAGTACTAAAAAGCATTATCGCCTATCCCTCCTCTACTCCCATGTATGCTTGATGTAGACTATATAAATGTATAGAGATTACTTTAAATGTTTTGCGTTAGTTTTATGACGAAAGGCTTTAAAAACACATGGCGGCGAACCAAGTAAACAAAAAAGTGACTGTGTTGAGGTTTGTAGAGATCGGCATATTTGCGCTCGTGTTGGCGCTGGCCGCTGTCGGCGTCATAAACCCCACAGGCATAACCTCGGGGATCGGCATATTCTAAATAAAGATATTTTCATTCATAGCTTGAAGCACATAGCTTTTCTTTATTTGTGAGGGCTCTGCTACATCTGTAAAGATTGTTAGTTCCATAGTGCCGGATATCGCGCCGATTACTACCAAGTAGTCTAGAGCGTCGCCAGGACTGAGCAGGTCAAGAGGCACGAGACCTGTGACGACTAAATACTTCGGCTTTATCTCGCCCCTATATATCTTTGCGATAAACTTCATGAAGTCGTTAAACGAGGAGGCGACTACCACCCTCTCCGGGGGCGCCCTGAGCCTCCTAGATATATTGAATGGAGACAACACAAGGAGGTAGGAGTTCTCGTCGTCGAGGAACGGCTGGATTTTCTCTGCGAGTTTCCACTCGTTGTGGGAAAATACGCCTATCACGGCCCCCTTGAAGGTATTTACGCCGAGCCTCTCGTCGCGAACATGCTCGACGTTCTCGGCTGTCACCCTCTCCACGGACTTGATCCAAACTATCCCCACGCCATCCACTATGTCGAAAATGTAGCGGGGGCCCGGCGGCCTCCTCCTGGACTTGACTAACTGCATATATCTGATGAGGTGGCCTTGTGAGTTTATGCGGTACCAGACCTTGACGACGTGGTCGGCGACGTATTTAAGCCTCCTGTGTTCCCTCTCTGAGGTGACGACTACGGGCACGTTCTGCGCCACTTGGTACAACGTGGAGTGGACGAAGGCGGCGCTTTCGGAGCCCTGCGGCACTACGCCGTCTATGGGGTCCACTACGATCATCGAGTACTCGCCTCCGTGGTCCATGACGTACTTCGTTATGTTTTCCCTGAAGGTGCGGGGGAAGTGGTAGAAGTGGAACTTCTTGGCGGGCGCGTTGAGCCTCTCCAGGGCGGCCTTGAAGAAGTCCTCGCTGTCTGCGGCCGAGATCCAGAGGACGTCGCCCTTGGCCCTTGAGGCGAGCCTGATGGCGAGGGAGGTCTTTCCGCTACCTGGAGGCCCGTATATTAAAGACATGCCTTCGTACATCACGTCGGCAAACTCCACATAAAGATTCGCGTGTATTATTAAATTCTTTGCGTTGCGCCGACCCCAACCTTTATATTTAGGGGGGTCGACCTCTTCGTGCCTCTCGCCTACTTCCTCCACATACTTATAGCCGTCTTGATGGGGGCTGTGGGCTATCTCGTCGGGAGGCTGGCCCGCTGGGCTTTGGCCAAGGGCCTCGCCCGCGCGGGCTTCGACGATTGGTTTCGCCGCTTCAATATCGGAAAGGCCATATTGAGGTCGGGCTACGCCGCCGGCGAGTTCTTCGGCTCTGTGGCCGCCTGGCTCATATACCTCACATTCGTCTTGTTTGCGGCGTCCTACCTCGCCTACAGCCTCGGCTACCCCTCTTGGGGCGACGCCCTCCTCTCCGTGGTCTACGTCTACATCTACGGCTTCGCTAAGTTCTTCATTATAGCCATTGTGGGCTTCATCCTCGTGGACGGCTTCGTGGAGTATATCTACAAAGGCGCCATATTTAAGGAGGACTCCCGCCTCCTGGCGCCTGTGGCTGAATACATCAGGGTGGTCCTCTACCTGGTTGTGGTGACCTTCGCCCTACAGCAGGGGGGCATAGACGTCTCTACGCTCAGCCAGATGTTGATACCCATCACTTGGGGCCTAGTGGCGGCGATGGTCGCCGTAGCTGTCCTCCAGACTATACGCAAATGAACGTCTTGGTCGTAGCGCCCCAGACCTCGAGCTACAGGGGGCCCGAGCTGACGGCGGCCAGGACCGTCAAGTGGGCCTTGCGGATGGGCCACAAGGCGCTTCTAGTGGCCAGCGCCTTCCACGACTGGGAGCCCGTGGTCTCGGAGCGGGAGCTGGCGAGAAGCCTCTCGGGCTATATCCCCTTCGAGAGGGACCCCGAGGCCGGGGTGCCTTCGGCCAGAGCCATCAGCTTCAAGTCGGCGATCCCCGCCAGGAGGATAACCATGAGGGACTTCTTTTCGGTCTTGAGGGCCCTCGACGAGGAGCTAGGCGTAGACCTCGTCGTGGTTCACTCGACGTTTTGGAACGGCCCAGAGGAGGCGGCGCGTTGGGCCAAATGGAAGAGGGAGCTGGCCTCTATCGGCGAGCGCGTAAGGCCTACGGTCTTCGCCTATATGCCGCACTATAGGCCAGTAGAGCCCGGCCTGGGCCCTGTGGAGAGGACCTTGAGGCTCGCTTGGAGCGCCACGGCCCTCCCGCAGGTCCTCAGGTCGGCCGATCTGATCCTCTGCGAGAGCCCTCTTGAATGCGACGAGTTGACGTCAATGGGCGCCGATAGGAACAAGACGGTCCAATATAGGGGGTTTCTAGACGACGACTTTGCGTCTCTTGTCGACTCTGCGAGGCCCGATCTGATTAGAGATAGGCTCCGAGTGAGGGAGGACCACATCGTCGGCTACGTGGGCCCTCTGGAGCCGAGGAAGAACGTCCTGGCGGTCCTACAGACAGCGAAGAGACTGGAGGGGAGGGGGGTCGCCTTCGTGGTGGCAGGCGACGGCGATGAGGCCGAGAGGTTGAGGCGAGAGGCCTCTAGGCTCTCCAACGTCTATTTCGCCGGGCTTCTCTCAGAGGAGGAGAAGGCCTCTTTGATAAAGGCCTCTCTGGCCAATATAATACTGTCCAGGGCGGAGGGGCTCGGCGTGACGCAAATAGAGTTCATGTACGGCGGCGTGCCCGTCATAACCAGCGCCTCGTACGGCCAGAGGTGGCTAGTGAGGGACGGAGTGGACGGCATACACGTGAGGGGCCCCGACGACGTGGAGGGGGCCGCGAGGGCGGTCGAGGCCCTCGAGAGGGACGTCGCCTTGAGGGAATCTCTGGGGAGGAACGCGAGGGAGAGGGCACGCGGCTTTTTGATGTCGGAGGGGCTCGTCCAGCTTCTAAATCAAGCCGGCCGTTGAGGCCTCGCGAGGGCGGCCACGCGGTCGTATTCGGCCTCTACCAACTGGAGGACATCCCTCCCTATGAGCTGGGCGTAGAACAGAGCGCCGCCCATGGCCACGCCCTCCTTGACGGCCCCCTCCTCGTAGGCCCTAAGGCCCGGCCTCTTCGACTCGGCGAAGGAGGCCGAGGCCACGTGTATGTTGGACGCCCCGACGGCCCTCATGAGCCCGTGGAAGTCCGCGTTTTTGTCTTCGGCGATCCACCTAGTGGTGGCCACATGTAGCCTATCCATATTCCCGCCGAGCGCCTTGTAGAGCGCCGCGGCCGCCGCCATCTGGGTCCCTCCGGCCAGCACGGGCGTGCCCCCGGCCTTCTCGACGCCTCTGGCCAGAGCCGCCAGCGCCATGTGGACTGGGTCGCCCATCTCGCAGACTGCCTCGATGGGGTCCGACGGGGGCCTCCCGCCCAGCCTCTCCAAGGCCTCCCTCACGACCTTTACCTTCAACTCCTTGGGGTTTTGGGGCGACGCCGAGCTGGTCCTGCCCCACGCGTCGTAGCCGAGCGCGACGAGGATTGCCATGGCTGTAGTGGTGCCGGCGGGTATGGACTCGCCTATATAGACGGCCCCGAGCATCCCCAGCTCTTCGCCCAAGGCCGTCCCCCTCTCCACTATGGACTCGACCGCCCTACAGCTCAACGCGGGGCCCCTCCTGAAGTCGCGTCCCGGCTCCCCTCCGAGCTCCACGTAGGGGCATCTAGGCGGTATCCGGGAGCCGGCGTTGACTACTAGCTTCGGCACGTCGTAGGCCACGGCCCTAGTGATCAAGGCCGGCGTGGGTATGCCGGTCGGCGTTACTGGAATCACGTCTAGGGTCTTGGGCCTCCCGTAGATTAAATACTCCACGTCGAGCGCCGGCGTGTAGTGGGTCATCTCGGGCGACGCCCCGGCGACAGTTATGCCAGGTATCAACGAGATGTCGGTCGTGCCCACCACTATCGCTATAATCGACGGCCTCAACGACATATGCGGGAGAATAGTCCCAATTATATCAATTACGCAGAAGGCCTCGACGGCCCCTCTAGGGCTCTTCGGACGTCCCCCTTATCTCTACGCCCAGCTCTCTGGCGAGCTCTACGGCCCTCCTCCTCACGTAAGGCGCCACTAGCAACAACTTCGGCTTTATGCCCGTCGTCCTTTCGTAAAGCTGGCCGATTTTGTACAGCTCGTAGACGTCTCCCCTATCCGCCGAGGCCTCGAACTCCACTAGGATATGTACGTCGTCTCTGACGAGGAGGTCCGCCTCGACCATGCTGGGCTTGCCGAAGACGTAGCCCTCCTCGTCGAGGTACGTCCACCTCTCCGCCCTATACTCCTTGAGGAGGTCCTCCACCAGGTACTTCACCGATTCGCGGAACGCGTCTTCAGCCACAACCCCCCACCTAGTGCCCAAGGCGTTAATCCTAACCGCCAAATCCCTAATCGCCTTCGAGTGGTCCTCCAATACTCTAGAATGTCTATCTACAGCCTCTTGTAACGACCTGATCGCTCGTGAGTGTCCTTCGACGGCCTCTTGTAGAGACCTAATCGCATT
>JBEULO010000051.1:0-20550 GCA_041287225.1 Thermoproteus sp. | reverse complement strand
TTCGACGGCCTCTTGTAGAGACCTAATCGCATTCGAATGGTCTTCCAACACTTTGGAATGCCTCTCTACGGCTTCCTGCAACGACACTATCGCTTTGGAGTGCCTCTCCACAGCGGCTTGGAGCGCCTCTATCGCTTTTGAGTGCCTTTCGACCGATTCCTGTAGCGACTGTATGGCCTTTGAATGTCGCTCTATTGTCTCCTGTAGCGACTCGATAGCCCTAGAGTGCCTCTCTATTGTTTCCTGTAGGGACTTTATGGCTCTGGTGTGTTCTTCTACTGTCTTGTGTAGGGCGGCTACTTCTCTCTGGAGCTCTCTAGTCTCTTTGGAGTGCCTTGCGGCTTGTCTCTGCAGGGCCTTGATAGCTTTTGTGTTGTCCTCTATGCTTTTGATTATCTGGTCGATGCCGAGGAGGCCCAATACGGCATATCTAAACTCCTCGTCGGTCTTCAACAGCTCCAAAAGCTCCTTCTTCAACTTCTCCACGACAATATACGAGCGCGAAATAAAAACATCTGCGCCGCCTCCCAGCGGGGGGCATTCGGGCCGGCCCGCGGCGGCAAGATATATATAGGGCGGCTTGCACCCACTTTAATGTATATAGGGAGGGCCCCCTCGACCAGCGCGAATTTGGGCAGCGGCTTCGACGTAGTGGCCGTGGCCCACGACGCCTATTTCGCCGACGCCTACGTGTCGGTGGGGTCGGGCTGTGGGGTACACGTCAAGTTCAGGGGCTTCGACCCCGGCGGGGACAATACGGTCTCGGCGTCCTTCAAGCGGCTCTTCGAGGCGTTGGGGATCTGTAGGGGGGTGGAGGTGGAGATAGACAACAGAATACCGGTGGCCAGAGGGCTGGGCAGCAGCGGCGCCTCGTCGGTGGCTGCTCTGGCGGCCTTCGCGCATGAGGCGGGCGTAAAGGTCGACCCGGCCCTCCTGATAGAGGCGGCGGGATACGGCGAGGCCGCCGCCGCTGGGAGCCCCCATTTCGACAACGTGGCCGGCGCCATGCTGGGCGGCGCGGTGGTCTTAACCTCTCTGTCCCCCCTACGTGTGGTCAAATTTTCGCCGCGTTTGACCTTCGTGGTGGGAGTCCCCGACGTGCCCCCTATGCCGAACAAGACGAAGGCCATGCGGGACGTCCTGCCGAGATATGTGGAGTTCTCGACGTATGTGAGGCAGATGTCCAGATTGGCGGCGCTGGTGGCCGGATTCGCCCAGTCGGACCCCGCTCTAGTGGCCAGGGGGATGGAGGACGAGGTGGTGGAGGCCGCCAGATCTAGGCTCGTGCCAGCCTACAATAGGGTCAGGAGCTATGCGTTGGAGGCGGGGGCGCTGGCCGTGGCTATATCCGGCGCGGGGCCCTCCATGGTGGCGCTGGTCCGCGAGGAGGACGCCGACGCGGTCAGGAGCGCCGTCTTGAAGGCCTACTCCGAGGAGGGCATCAGGGCCGAGGCCAAAGTGGCGTCCATAACGGAGGGCGTGTCGGCAAAACAATAAATATGGGACGGCTTTTCTATTGTGAGCCTTGAGAAAAACATCGTCGAGAAGATCGCCTCCTACATCCCCGGCTATGCCGGATATAAGGAGAAGGAGGTAAGGAGGGAGGCGGACGCCCTAGTCAGAAGGCGCGTCTCGGCACTGCTGGCCGAGGCCAAGTCCAAAATGGTCCTCACGCCCTCCGCCGCCAGAGCGGTCGCGGCCAATAGGGACGCGGCGTACCTCTGGGACTCCACCAAGGCGCTGTTCGACAGGGTGATACAGAGGATAGACAAGGCGCCTGCGGGCTACTCCGGCTTCTACGATCTGGTCAAAATAGACGAGGCCGCCCTGGATAGGATATACCAAATGGACCTGGCCCTTATAGAGAAGGCCGAAGGCGTCGCCAAGCTCGTCGACGAGCTGGCCGCGGCGAGCCCCGGCTCCGACGTGTGGACGCAGAAGCTGGCCGCCCTCTCCTCGGCCCTCTCCCAGCTGGACGCGGCGGTCGACGAGAGGAACAACTACATAGCCGGCCTCGCGTCCGCCGGCCAACAAGCCGCTAGCCAACAGGCCGAGCCGCAGGGACGCAAGGGCATATTGGGCAGGCTCCTGGGGAGGTAGTATGCCCCAAGTCATAGAGTGGGTGAACCCCAAAGAGGACGAAATAATTTGGCGCTACCCTGTGGAGCGGATAGAGTGGGGCGCACAGCTCGTGGTGCAAGAGTGGCAGGCCGCCGTGTTCTTCAGAGACGGGAAGGCCTACGACGTCTTCCGCGCCGGGAGGCACACCCTAACTACCCTCAACCTGCCGTTGCTCACAGGCGTGTTGAGCCGCATCGCCGGCTTCGAGAAGTCCCCCTTCGTGGCCACGGTGGTCTTCGTCTCGTTGAAGCAGTTCCAACTGCCCTTCGGCGGGAGGGCCCAGACCGTGGAGCTGGCGCCCATACAGTTCCACGGCACGGCTTGGTTCAGAGTGGAGGACCCGGCGCTCTTCGTGACGCAGGTAGTGGGGGGACAGGGCGTCTACACCACGGAGGACCTTCAGAAGTTCTTGAGGGGCTACTTCAACGAGGGCCTTATGGCCGAGCTCTCCAGGCAGTCCATATTCACCATCTACCAGTCGCTGGAGCAGGCCTCGTTCGTCCTCAAGAACTCCCTCGACCCCTACTTCAAGAGGCTGGGGCTAGAGCTGATAGACCTCAAATTCGAAGGCCTCGACGTGACCGACCCCATATGGCGCGATAGGCTCTTCTACATAAGGGCGGCTGGCGTGAGCCCGTCGGAGTATTTACGTATGGAGGCCGTCGAGAAGGCGGCCGCGGAGCTGGGCAAAAGCCCCGGCGCGGCCGTAGGGGCGGGCATAGCCGTAATACCGCCGCTGTTATGGCCGACGGGAGGAGGAACGCAAGGCGGGGCGACGCCGGCCGGAGGCGGAGGGGCCGCGCCGGGAGGCGGAGCGGGCGGAGGGGCCCCTCCGGGCACTATGGTCTCCACCCAGCTGGCCCAGGCGCAACAAGGCGTGGTCTGTCCCAGATGCGGCTACGTAAATCCGCCAGGCGCCAAGTTCTGTATGAACTGCGGCGCGCCGTTGCCCCAAGAGAAGATATGCCCTAGATGCGGGTTCAGGAATCCGCCCAACGCAAAGTTCTGTATGAACTGCGGTGCCCAATTGCCGTGAGGGCCCACGAGGGGTCCCTTGCGGCGGCTTTGGTCGTAGAGGGGGCATACCTCGTCGCCTCCTCTCTGGGCGTCGTTCCGCTGAGCGTCTATCTGGCCCTAGGCCTGCCTTTAGCCGCCTTCGGCCTGGTCTATTTGGCGCTAGGCGACAAGAAGGCATCCCTCTGGGGAGGCCTAATAGCGCTCGCCGGCATGGCCGTAGCCTCCGGCGGGACCGCCTCGCCGTTGTTGGTGATAGGGGCCGCGTTGTTATTAATAGGCCTCTTCGCGTTGGTCCGTGTCGTCAAGAGTTGAGGAGTTCAGATGTTCTTACTGCGGCGCGCCGCTGGACGTCGGGCCCGACTCGGTCGTAGTCGTCTGTAGGTACTGCGGGAGGCCCAACTTCGTGGCAGGAAACGCCGACGAGGTCCTCGCGGTGCCCGCCATTAGGGGCGACGAGGCGGCCAAGAGGGCTCTAGAGGCCGCCAGGAGGAGTCTCCAACTGCGCTTTAGGCTGAAGAGGGCAGTCTTCGGGGACCCCGACCTCTACTACGTGCCCTACTACTTCGTCGACCTTTCGCTCAAGGCCCGCTACCGCGCGAAGGTGCTCGTCACCTACACCAGGACGGTCTACGTGGGCAGGGAGGCGCGCACCGAAGTGGTCACGAGGGAGGTGTCAGTTGCGGGAGATCTGAATTACGGAAGGGTCGTGCCGGTCTTGGCGAGGCGCGCAGTCGAGGGGATCGCATCAGAGAGGCTGGCCGAGCGGTACCTCTCCGCGAGACCCCAAGCGAGACGGCTGGAGGAGATCGAACTGGGCTACCGCACCTCCAAGGCCTTTCTGGCGGCCGAGTTCGGGAAGAAGAGGGCCGAGGCCGTCGCCCTCAGAGACGCCGTCGAGGGGCTCTTGGAGGAGGTAGATAGAGACGCGGCAGAGCGGGCGAGGAGGCGCGTGGGGCATATGGCGGCGGCCACAAAGATCCTAGACAAGACGGTTGACTTCGACGTCGAGAAGGCCGACGTGTCGCCGCTGACCTACCTCCCCGCTTGGGTCGTCCCCTATATCTACGACGGGTCTCAGTACGCAATCGCCGTGGCGGGATGGGACGGGTCCCTCCTGGCCATGACCAGACCGGTCTTCTTGGAGGAGAGAGCCGGCGTTCTGACGGCCGCCGCGCTGGCTGCCGGATTTCTCGGAGGGCTGGGGGGCGGCGTGTTGCCGCACAGCTATGCGGTCGGCCTCGCCCTCATCGGAGCGGGCGTACTGGCGGGGTTCTATATAGCTAGAGGCGCCACCAAGGCCATAGAGGTGAAAAAATGAGGGTCCGTTGTCCTTTCTGCGGGGCCGAGTACGACGTGCCCGACGGCGCGACTTTCGCGGTGTGTCCGTACTGCGGGACCGCCTTGAGGGAGGGGAGGACGTACGGCTCCGTCTATATCTTCGAGCCGAGGCTAGACTCGACTGCGGCGTTCAGGAGGGCCCTCGCCTTTAGGCCTTGGGCCTCCCCGAGCGATCTGTCCTCGGCGAGCCCCGCCTCGGCCGAGCTCCATTTCCTCCCCCTCTACCTATATAGGGTTGAGTTCCCGCCGTACGCCGAGCTGGCCACATACGCCACGGCGCTGGCCCTAAAGGACCCGCCCTTCTACATACCGGAGGACTATAGGTTCCCGGCCCGCTGGAGGGCGCCCTTCAAGGCCAGTTTGGAGAGGAGGGCTGTCTTCCACCAGCCCCAGTTGTCGCCGGAGGAGGCTTGGTCCCGCGCGAGGAGGCCCTACGACGCCGAGGCCAGAGCCTACGCCTCTGCCTTCAAGACGCCGGTAGAGGCCAGAAGCGGCTTCGAGGGCCTCGTCTACTACCCCTTCTGGAGGCTACAATACGGCTATAGGGACAAGAAGTACGCGGCGGTGGTAGACGCGGCAGAGGGCGACGTGGTCTATATGGAATACCCAATATCGGTTAGGGGCAGAGCCCAATCGGCAATAGCCGCAACAGCGCTGATAGTAGGGGCCGTGGTGGTCGGAGCTATAGCCGGCGCGTTTGCCTTCCACCCGCTCTGGGGGATGCTCGGAGGGGCCGTGGGGGGCGTCGGAGGCGCCGCGAGGCTTCTGGCCTTCGTGGTGGGGCGGAAGGCCGTATATAGGCAGGGCAGGTCCGTGGAGCTCCTCTAGTCGACGAGCTCCTTCAGCTCTGAGAGCCTGTACCTCCTCAAGAGCTCGGCCAATATGCGGGCCGCCTCTTCTAGCCCCAGCCCCTCCCTCTCGGCGGCCCTCCTGATCTCGCCCATAAGCGTCTGCATCCAGCCGTCGTCCCCGCCGTATCCGTATTCAGCCGCGTGTTGTTCGTAGGCTATCTTGGAGAGGCCGTCGGCCTCCCTATTGTCCTCGCGGGGTATCCACTCCACTTCCCACTTGGAGAAGGCCGAGAGGAGGGCCTCCACCTCGTCCCTCAACGCCAAGAGCCTATAGGAGTTGACGCCCCACTCGCCTTTTATCTGTTTGACTACGAGCTGGCTGTCGCCCCTAACGACCACCTCGTCGCATCCCAACTCCTTGGCCCTCCTCAAGGCCTCGCGGAGCGCGGCGTATTCGGCCACGTTGTTGGTACAGCCGTCTCCATGACAAGCCACGCCGTAGCCCCTGCCGAGCTTCCTCCCGCCTTCGTCGTATATCACATAGCCGTAGGTGCCCAGGCCCCCCGGATTTATCGGCTCGCAGGCCCCGTCGAAATAGACGATACACCTCACGGCCGTCCCCCGCGCCTACTAGCGGCCTTGCGGCCTCCTCCACACATAGGGCTTCGTCCCCCGCCAGAACTCCTCCTCAACCTCCGGCGGCAGGTCGTACTCCACGGGGTCCCTCACGCCGTTTATCTTAAAGGCGAGGCGCCGCATATAGCAGGGCCCGCACCTCCCGCAGTGTTTAGGCCCCTTGTCGTAACAACTCCAAGTGAGGTGTAGGGGGGCCCCCACCTCCAGGCCCAACTTCACAATTTCGTGTTTTACCAGATGGCCCACAGGCATGAGGAGCTGTACCCTCCGTTGCGGCCCCGTGGCGTAGGGCAACAACGAGTTTATTAGGCGTATGAACTCCATCTCGTTGTCGGGATACGCGCCGGCCTCCTCCATATTCACGCCGAGGGCCACGTAGTCGTAGCCCCAGGCCTCGGCCAGAGCCACCGCCAAGGCTATAAAGACGAAATTCCTCGCGGGGACCCACTCGTGGGCGAACTCGGCGCCCTCCCTCCCCATATCGACCCTATTTATCTCCCCCTCGCCCAAAAGCGGCGAGCGACCGGCCAGCTTGAAGAAATCCATGTCGACCTCTATCAGGGGCACCCCCAAGGCCTTGGAGATCTCCCTGACCGCCTTCCTCTCGGGGCCCTCGGCCACATGTCTGTAATTGAAATGGAGCAACGCCACGTCGTACCCCTGCCTCAATAGGGCCGCCGCGGCGGTGGTGGAGTCCAGACCCCCGCTGGCGACCACCAACGCCCTCTTCCTTCTGGCGGGTTCGGCGTCTGCCTTCCAGAGGCTTGCAGTCCTCCACGTCTTGTCCACGCCGACCTCCACCACCGTATACGGCTCGAGCCTCTTGACGTAATTGCCGTCCCAAGGCGCGACGTCGCCCTGCAGATACGTATCGAAGCTGGCGAAAAACAACGCGTTGAGCTGGCGGTCCCACATGTAGTAGAGCGGGCGGAAATTCGCGGCCAGCCACAAACGGCCGGGCCTCGCGGAGTCCAGGACGGCAAGGGCGTAGCTGCCCACCACCTCGTCCCTCAATATCCTCCTCAAACCCTCGAGGGACCCGTCCCACAGCCTCTCCAAGAGGGGCGGGAGGATCGCCGTATCTATTTTGGACTTACGCCTAAGCCCGTACCTCCGCTCCAGCTCCACGTCGTTGGCTATAGTGCCGTTGTGAGTCACCGCTATCCTCTCGCCGACCATGGGCTGTATGTCCTCCTGCGTCTTTTCGGCTATATGTTCCGTCGTGGGCTCCGCCCTGTTGTTGAAAATAGCGGCGATCGACTCCTCGTCGAATATTTTCGGCATGTCCTTAAGGGCCTCTGGCGCCGACCTCCTGTCCTTATAGGCCCTATAGGTCCCCCGTTTTGTCAGAACCACGACGCCGAAGCTGTCCCTGCCCCTCTCGGCGCTGGCCTCGGCCATGGCCCTAAGCCTGGCCTCTATGGCTGCGGCCCTCTCCGGATCCAACTCGCCGAAGGCCAGAACTCCCCCTATGGAACACACGACCCGCTCCGGGCCGTCCTATTTAAACCTTTAAAGTTTTTTATGGACATCGAAGTCCCCCATGTGTCTAGGGGGTTCAAGAGCCTAGTGCCTGTGGATAGAGCCGTGTCGGAATTCCTGTCGAGAATCTCCCACAAGCCCCTAGTGGTCGAAAGGCCTCTGGGCGAGGCGTTGGGCCGGTATTTGGCTAGGGATATAATCGCCGAAGTCGACGTGCCGCCGTTCGACAGAGCCGCCTTCGACGGCTACGCCGTGAGGTCCCTCGACACTATGGGCGCATCTAGGGCAAACCCCGTCGTGTTGAGGGTGGTGGGGTCGGCGAGGCCCGGGAGGCCCTACGAGGGCACGGTCGGCGAGGGCCAGGCCGTGGAGATAGCCACAGGCTCCCCTATGCCCAAAGGCGCAGACGCCGTAGTGCCCTACGAGGAGGCGTCCGATAGGGGAGAGGCCATAGAGGTCTACAGGCCGGTCCCGCCGTACTACTACGTCTCCAGGCGGGGGGAGGATCTGGCCAAGGGCGAGCTGGTCCTAAAGGCCGGGACCAGGCTGAGGCCTTGGGACTTGGGGGTCCTCGCCTCTATGGGCATGTCCAAAGTGCCCGTATACGACGTCAAGGCCGCAGTGCTCTCCACAGGGGACGAGCTGGTGGACGTGGAGGATCTGGCCGGCGGAGTCCCCCCTCCCGGCAAGATCGTCAACTCCACTAGGTTCGCCCTAGTGGGACTGTTCCAAGAGTTGGGCGCAGACGCCGAATACCTCGGCGTAGTCCCCGACGACGAGAAGGCCATAGAGGACGTCCTCGCCAAGGCCGTAGAGAAATACGACGTGGTGGCCACCACGGGGGGCGCCTCTGTGGGGGACCCCGACGCGACCCACAAGGCCGTCTCGGCCTTGGCTGAATTCTACGTGAGGGGCATAGCGGCCAGGCCCGGGAGGCCCAACGGGGCCGCCGTGATTAAGGGCAAGCCCGTGGCGGTCCTCTCGGGCTTTCCGGTGGCCGCCATAGTGGGCTTCGAGATCTTCGTGAGGCCCGCCGTGTTGAAACTAGTGGGCGGGCGCCCCGAGCCGAGGCCCGCCGTGAGGGGAGTTCTAACTAGAAGGATAACCACCCCGATAAACGTCAGGACGTACGCCAGAGTCCGCGCTTACGTGAAGGAGGGGAGGGTCTACATAGAGCCGCTGGCGGTCACCGGCAGCGGGGTCCTCTCGACTCTAACTAGAGGCAACGCCTTGTTGATAGTGCCCGAGAATAGAGAGGGCTACGACGAAGGCGACGAAGTCGAGGTGCAGCTCCTGAGAGCCCTCGACGAGTAGCGCCTCCGTTATTTGACTTCGAAATCCCTATATTCGCCTCCGGCCTCCTCCCAGACGACCTCGCCGACCCTACAGTCGAAGCGGGAACAGAGCTCCTGTAGGAACTTCTCTATCCTCTCCCTATCCCCCTCCACGACAAGCTCGACCCTCCCGTCCGGGAGGTTCGCGGCGTAGCCCGTAAGCCCCAACGCCCTGGCTTTAGACCTGGCCGTAGGCCTAAACCCCACGCCCTGGACTTCGCCCTCGACGTAGGCCCTCGCCCTGACCTTCTTGCCTCTCGCCGCCAGCGCCCCGAGGACTTGCCTCGCGCCTATCAGCTTCTCTCTGAGCTTCTCGCTCGATATGTAGCCCAAAGCCCAATTGGGCACCAAGAGCCTCCCCTCGCCCCTCCCCAACACCCTGCCGATGGCCATGGGCTTGAGCCTTTTTATCTTGGCGAGTCTGTCCAGGACCTCGTCGGCGAGCCTCTTGTGCAGAAATACTGCTATGGCCCCGTTGGTGCCCGCAGTGGCGTCCGGCATGATGTAGTTCTCGGCGGCGAATTTAGAGACCGCCGGGCCTAAAAGCGGCACGTCGACTAGCTCCACATCTACGCCGGCCCTCTCGGCCACCTCCTTGAAGACGAAGACCCCAGGCCCCGACACGTCTATAGTGGCGGCTATATGGCGCTCCGGGTCGAACTCCTCTCCGAGCTCCGGGAGGTACTGATATATCACCTCCGCCACGTCCCTATTGGGCTGGGCCATGAGCTCCAATACGGCTTTTTTCTCCCTCTCGAATTGATCTAGGGGCATGACCGACTTCTCGAAGGACTTGAGGAGGTCGGCGTCTGTATGTATCGCCACATAGGTCGTAAAGAACGCCAGCTCGCCGAAGGGCCTGGTTACCAACACCACGAAGTCTTCGCCCAGATGGTTGTAAAAGGTAGGGGGCTCTCTGTCGAGGGGGCCGTAGGCCGTGGCGCCTAGGAGCAAATAGCCCCTTCTGGGCTGGGGGGCCTCCACCAGCTTGCCCAGAGCCGAGACGTGGCTCCTCACGGCGGCCTCTATTTTGGCGTAATAGGGCTCCGGCGCGTCGTAGACTGGCGCTATCTCCAAGCCCCTATAGACCCCCTTGACGTATAGGTCGTTCAGGGCGTTGTTTATAGCGACAGCGACCTGTAGGGGCGAGTCGAAGTCCTCGGAGGGATCCACGACCTGTATCGTGTCGTTATTGGCCAGGACGTAGCCCTCGCCGGCCCCCACCTTGAGGAAGTCCACCATGAAGAACTCGGCGCCCCTTTTGGTGCTCACTATGCTGTGCCCCTTGCCCAGCCACACCCTATGCCTAGAGGACCCAAGGGCCTTGTAGAGCCTCGCCGCATATTCGGCGAAGGTCTTGGGGGTAGCCGCCTTGGCCATATAGAGCTGCACCAAGACCACAGCGAGGTCCGGCGCATAGGATTCGAGGAACGCCGGATCTATCCTCGGGTCCTCGGGGTCCAAATAGAGCCGCCTCAACTCCGCCCCGACGCCCCTCACTATGGCCGCGTCCTCCCTCGGCGCTATGACCAAATTGAGCCTAGACAGCTCGTCTCTGAGGAGCTCTATGGCGGGATATAGAACGTCGTATAGGTCGACCTTGACGGAACAGCCCAACGACAACGACTCTATGGCTATCCCCGCCTCCCTATAGAGCCTAACCCTCTCCCTGAACCTCTCTATGGGGTTCATCGGACCTTCCTAATGACTATCCTCCAGAGCCCCTCGCCCGTCTGTCGCACCGAGACAACCTCCTGCCCCTCCCTTCTGGCAATAGCCGGCACGTTCTCCACCGAAGGCGGGTTGTCTGTGACCACTTCGAGCTCCTCGCCCACCTCCATGGACCTCAAGGCCTTGAGGGCCGCCAGTTGCGGATAGGGACATACATAGCCCCTCAAGTCCAAAACCCTCCTTTTTATCTGCTCCATAGTCCGCTCCTAGAAATGTAGGATTAAGGACTTCGAATAGTGCAATAAATTCACCAAAACTGCGCCCCAACTGGCGACAATTACGGCGCGATCTAGCCGCCATCACGGGCCCACACTTGTTTCCACGCCCTATATCGCACATCGTCGGCGGCGCTCCCGCGGCCGCCCAGCCTGCGGGGGGTTATTGCAACGACACGGCTAAACTCGCGACGAGGCCCGGCCGGTCTAAGGGCCGGCGCGATGTGCCCGTAGAGCTGAAGGGGGACTTCAAGACGCACGCCTGCCCCACGGCGGCGCGGATGCGCTAAAGAAGGCCTGCTGGGCGTAGTCGACGGGATGGCCGGCGCCGAGGCCTCCCTGAGGAGGCGGGGAGTGCCTCCTAGCTATAAATCTATCCTTTTGTCCGCCACCTCTTCGAATTCCCCTAGGTGCGACGTCACCAAGACCGTCCTCACGTCTCTGGCCAAGTCCCTTACGAGCTCTACGATCCTCCTCCTATGTATCTCGTCGAGGTGTTCAGTGGGCTCGTCCAATATGAGGAGGGGCGGGCGGCCCAAGAGGGCCTTGGCCAGGGCGACTCTAAGGGCCAGCGCCGCCAAGTTGGCCTCGCCTAGGGAGAGCGAGGTGTGGAGGAACTTCTGCCCGTCGCTTCTAGACACCACGACGTAGTACCTCCCCTCGATTTGGGTCAACTCGGCGGCGCGAAAGGCCTCCTTGTGTCTAAGCCTAACGAAGACGTTGTTCAGCTCGGCGTTTACGGCCTCTATCAAGATCCTCCTCGCGAGGGGCTTTACCTCCTTGAGGGCAGACCTGGCGGCCTTCCCCCTCTCCTCGGCCCTCCCGTGTACCTCCACCTCCCTCTTGACTTGGGCCAGCTCCTTGGAGGTCCTCTCGAGCTCGGCCTTGAGGGACTTCAGCTGTTCCTCTAGCTCCTCGGCCCTAGACGACGCCTTCAAGTAGGCCTCCGCCTTGGCCCTAAGCCCCTCGTAGGACCTGCCAAGCTCTTCGAGCCTCGGCCTCAAGGCGGACAGCTCGGCCTCGACCTTAGAGAGCCTCTCCCTAAGGCCCGCCAGCCTCCTCTCGGCCTCGGCCCTCTTGGCCTCAAGCGCCTTCAACTCCTCTTCGAGCCTCGCCCTGGCCGAAAGCCTCGCCGAGGCCTCCGCCCTCCTCCTCTCCAACGCCCTCTGCTCCTCATAGAGCCTCCTAAGCTCCTCGAACCTCCTCCTCGCCTCCTCGAGCCCCACCTGCAGGTAGTCCCTCACCCTTAGGTATTCGTCGCGCGCCCTCTCGAGCCTCCTTATGGCCGCCTCCACCTGGTAGGCCCTCGCCTCTATCCTCCTCAGCTCCTCTTCGAGCCTCTTCGCCTCGCCTTCGTGCCTCCGCACGGTCTCCTCGGTCAGAGGCCCGCCGCACACTGGACACCTCCCCCCGCTGGCCATCCCCGCCACCTTCAATACCTCCCTCGCAAGGCTCAATTTGGCCAGGACCTCCGCCCTCCTGGCCCTCAGCTCCTCCCTCTCCCTATAGGCCGCCTCGAGCTCCTCGGGCTTGAAGGACCTGGCCGCCTCTAGGTCCGAACTCGACAGGACGTCCACAGCCCTTTTGGCCTCGTAGTACTTGGCCTCGACTGTGGGGTCCGGCTGGGGGAGGGACTTCAGCTCCTCTTCGAGCCTCTCCAGCGCCCTCAGCTCCTCGGCCTTCCTGTCGGCCTCTACGTCCAGCTCCACGAGCTCCTCCTCCAGCCTCTCGGCCTCAGCCCTAAGGGACTTGGCCTCTTGCTCCAACGCCGCGGCCCTCTCCCGCAACGCCCCGAATTGGGCCTCGGCCTCTTTGTACTGCTGGAAGTAAGGCCGGAGCGACTCGGCCTCCCTTTTGGCCTCCTCCAACTTCGCCTCTATCTCCTTCAGGCGCCTAGAGGAGTCCTCGGCCCTCCTGTTCAGCTCCTCGAGCCTCCCCTCGGCCCTCTCCTTCTTCTTGGAGACCGCCGTGAGGACGTCCCTGACTATCTCGTCCAGCTCGTCGAATTCGTCCAGGCGGAAGAGCCTATCGATATATTCCGGCTCGAGTAGTATCCGCCTCAACTCGCCCTGTCTTATATAGGCGAGATTTGCGAACTCCTCAACGCCGAGGCCCAAGGCCTTCATCACGGCGGCCGTCACCTCCTGGTCGCCTCTAGCCGCCATCTTGCCCTCCGCCAATAGATAGGTGCCGGCCGTGATGCTGCCCGAAGGCCCAAACCTCCTGGCCACTACGTATTCCGCCCCGTCGATGCCCACAAAGGACAGCTGGACCGAGGCCTCCGAAGCCCCCCTCCTCACCAAATCGGACCACTTTGCCCTGGCCTTCTGGAGCCACTTGGAGCCGTATAGGGCTATCGCCACGGCCTCCAGGAGGCTGGTCTTCCCGGCGCCGTTCGGGCCGTAGACGAAGTTGACGCCCTCGACGAAATCCGTCGCGAAGTCCTCGTGGACTCTGAAGTTCCTAAGTTCTATCGACCTCAGCATAGAGCCAGTCCTCCACAGCCCTCCTCGCAAGGGCCTTGTCGCCGTCCCTCAAATGCGCCAGCGCCTTCACTACAGCCTCGGCGCCCTCGCCGAGCCTCTCCCTCAAGAGCCTCTCCACAGCCTCGTAGGCCGATCCCACCCTGGCCACTACGTGCCTCGGCTTCTTGGTCCTATCCACTACGTCCACGTAGAGCGCCTTGGCGAATTTTGCCGTATAGGACGAAGGCCGGAAGTCCTCGCGGATCTCGCCGTAGAGCTCCACCTTGACCACAACGCCCTCCCCGTCGAAGAGGGAAGAGGCCTTCTCTAAGGCCCCCTCTAGGTCCTTTAGGTCCTCCACAAAGGCCCTAAGCCTCAACATCCTCCTGCGGGGCTTGAGGAGGACCTCCCTCACGGAGGCGCCCCTGCCGGCGACGTCTATTATGTAGAGGCCCTTGGGCGCCGCCTCTTGATGTAGCTCCCACCGGCCGCCCCTCCAGTCCCAAGTCTCGAACTCCCCCGAGTCCCAAAGCTCCAAGGAGCCGGCCCAAAGCGCCCCGGCCGGGTGCTTAGCGCCGTGGTCGTGCACGTGGCCGGCCGCCACGTGGACCGCCTTCAGCCCCGCCAAGACGCCGGCCGGCATGGTGTATTCGTCGACCGACGCCGGATATCTGGCCTTGACGCCCTCTATCGCTTGATGTATCGCCAAGACCGAGCCGGGCCTGGCCGAGAGGAGCCTCGCCCTGTACTCATCGGCTTTAGACCTCGGCGTGGCGCAAGCGCCGTAGAGCCAAACCCCGCCCAAGTCGGCCTCTTGGAAGCACAACAGCCTGAGGGCCCCCACCTTGTCTAGAATCCTGAGGGGCGTCTCCTCGGGCCTCAAGTGGCTGTAGTCGTGGTTCCCCCCTATGGCGTATATGGGCGCGTCGAGCCCCTCCAGTAGGTCCAACAGCCTCAAGAGGGTCCTCGTCGAGGGCCTCCTGGTGTCCAACAGATCCCCTGTGACCACGACGGCGTCGGCCCCCCTGGCCAGCCTCAAGGCCTCTGCGAAGGCTTGGAAGTAGTCGTCCTCCCTCTCCTTCAAGTGGTACTGCTGGCGGCCCAGATGGGCGTCGCTGATGTGGGCTATCTTCATGGCGCCCTTTTGACCTTTATGATCTCGGAGAGCGCCCTATATACGTGGTGGCAGCCCGACCCCCCGCACTTGCTACACCTGGCGTAGCCAAGCTCCAGCGAGATTTCGACCTCGGCCCCGTCGGAGGTCAAGGCCCTCCAGACCCCGCCGTTGGGGGACGCCGACTTCAAGCTTATACTCGACGCCGCCAAGACGACAGTGGGGGGAGGCGGCTTGTTGAAGAGCCTCCTCCACATGGCCGCCACGTCCTCGTCCGCCTTGCGCCAAGCCTCGGCGAGGGACACGTCGGCGCCTCCGTAGTCCAACACGCGGTCCCTCAGCCTCATCACCGCGGGCAGCCTCACCACGGGCCCTAACACCACGGCCTCGCCCCTATCGAGCCCCGGCAGGTTGTCCAGATAGTCCTGCGCCAACTGCTCGCTGCTGTCCCTCACGGCCTCTTGGTCCTTGGGGTTTATTATCCTCATGATCACTTGCGACTGCATTTGGCTCATGACGTCTGGATCTACGCGAGACGGCCTCTGGGTCACCACCACCAGATATGCGCCGAATTTCCTCCCCTCGGCGGCTATACGCGAGACGGCCTCGTAGGACCTAGTCCTCCTGGAGGACTTGGGGGGAGCGAACCTATGGGCCTCCTCGACTATGACCACCACAGGCCTCTCCAGCTTGACGCCGGGGAGGCCCCTCACGTGTCTCACCCTCGCCTTGAAGATCCTGGCCAGGAGGTGCCAGGCGACGTAGTCTTGTATCTCGTCGCTGACGCCGGCGAGGTTGACCACAGTGAAGTCGGCAATTATCTTGGACAGAGGCGTCGTCCTCGCCGAAAAGACGCCGAGCCTCGCCAGGCGCCTCAAATAGGCGGCCGCGCTGAAGACGGAATGGCGGTCCTTCCTGGCCAGCTCGGCCAGCTCGTCGGTCCTCTCGTCGTCTACTCCCCACTGTTTTAAAAGCCGCTTCAAGTACTGGTCGCCCTTAAGCGCCGCCGACAGTATAGAGGCGAGGTCCCTCGGCCCCATCTTCTTGGCGCCCGCCCTATAGGCGGCCCTGGCGAGGGCGTGGGCCAGATATATGGAGTAACGTATCTTCGTGGCCTTTTGGGGAACCCCGGCGGCATCGGCCAGGGCGTCGGGGTCCATGTCCAACACGCCGATCCTATACATCACGTCGCCCGCGTGGTGTCTAGAGACCCTTACGGTGAGGGCCCTCACGGGCCCCAGCCTAGAGGCAGTATCTCTCGCCGCTACGTACTCGCCGTGGGGGTCCAAGACCACCACGACGGCCCCCCTCTTGAGGAGCTCCTCTATCAACACGACGGAGAACCAAGTCTTGCCGCTCCCAGTGGCCGCTATGACGGCCATATGCCTCTTGAGGCCCTCGACATCTAGGCATAAGTCCAAAGGCCTCGCCGACAGCCTCCCCACGCAGAGCTGCCCCTCCCCGTAGAGCCCGGCGACCTCCTCGTCGCTCGCCAAGACGACAGGGGCGCCTATCCTCGGAGGGAGCTTCGGCATGTGGATCTCGCCGTTCCAGATGTAGCCCAGAATCCTCACCTTCGCCGTCTGTACCTCCAGCAGGTCGTGAGAGACGCCGTCTATTACATTGTATAGGGGGAGGTCCCTCTTGAGCTGATAGGGGTCCCTAATGATCTTGACTATCTGACCCAGAAGCCTCACCTGTACGGGCTCGTCGCCGTCTGGGGGGACCTCGACGCTGTCTACGGCCACGTATTCGTAGAGCCTCACGGGCCTTTCGGGGTCCAACGTGGCGAGGAACTCCGTGGGGGTAGAACTGGCGATGACGTATCCTATCTTCATGGCGGCCTCCCGACCTCCTTACTCATGTAAAAAACGCCTCTATGCACGATAAATTATCCATAGTGTTTAAATAGGATCGACTTACGACATTTGAGTCCAGTAGACAAAAAGTTTTTGGCTAGAGGCCCATGGCCATTTTGACCCTCCTGGCCATAGAGACGCCGGACCCCCTCAACATCTGCTTCAAATAGACGGCGTATTCCGCCAGCTGGCTCGACTTGAAGGACGCCACCTCGTGGGCGTACCAAAGCCAGTAGTTGTAGTGCGCCTCGTCCCTATATTGGGCCAAGAGGAGGGAGACCACGTCGTCCACAGAGGCTTGGGGGTAGAACGCCTTGACGGACGCCCCGTCGAACATCCTCGTGCCCCACATGGGGACCTCCACGAGGAGGGGCTCGGACCTCTCGGAGGGCTTGAGGTAGAACATCAATATTTTGGGCAGTAGCGACAAGGCCCGCCTCGCCATGTCCAGATAGTCGAAGGCAGACGCCTCGCCTCTGAAGGCCATGGCGTCCTCCACCCTGTCCTCCACGGCCTCCATCAGCCTCGCCACAGTGGTCAGGCCCTTGAAGCTCATATAGGCGTCGCAGGCGCCTAGGAGCATAGGCGTGGTGTAGGACCGGGCCTCCATGCCGCCCAGGACCACCGGGTCGGCCACGGACTGTTTGAACAAGGCGTCCAACGCCGAGCGGGCCTCGGGGTCGTCTCTAAGCCTCTGGTAGGCCGAGAATATGGCCCTCCTGAACCTTCTGAGCCACATGACGGAGTACCACTTGAGCCCCCTCTCCACTATGTAGCCGTCCAGCTTCCCCAGCAGGGCCTCGAAGGCGGCGTGTTCCTTGAGCACCTTGAACCTACTGTCCTTCGACACGAAGACGGCCTTGACGCCGGCCCCTTCGGCCTTCGCCAAAAGCTCTGCGAGGGAGTAGAGCGCCGCTATCATCTCAGGTATGTAGAATATGGATTGGAACTCCCTGGTCAGTATGAGGTTGTGTATCAACATTATGGCCTTGGCGTATAGGGACCCGTCCATGAGGAGGTAGTCGAAGCCCCCCTCCTCCAACGCCGCGGCGGCCGCGAGGGATTCGGCCATGGCCAGATAGGCCCAAGACACCGCCGACGAGTCCACAGTGAGGACGTCCACGAGGAATTCCCTCTTCAAGAGGCCCCTCCCCACCGCCGCGGCTCTGGCCAGGACTATCTTGTGGCCGTTTTCCAGCTCCACGAGCCCTATGCCTCCGTCCACGGCCACGGCCGGCGCGTCGAGCTCCCCCTCGGGGGCCTCCTGCACGGGTATTCTGGCCCGCAGGAAGTCGAAAGAAGAGCTGAGGCGTTGATATTCGGCGTATTTGCTTATTTTGGCCTTGGCGCCCCTCATGAAGAGGTCGAAGAAGTGGTCCACAGAGGATTAACTACAGCAAATAAATAGAGGTTGCGGGTTGCATTTGAGGCGGGTAGGCCGAAACTTCCAGCCCACTACAACCTTTATTATTAAGGGGATGCCGACCTCCATGTTGAGGCCCAAAGACAGAGTGGTGTTCGTCGGCGATAGCATAACCGACGCGGGCAGGAGGGACGCCGCCCCGCCTCTAGGCAACGGCTACGTGGCCCTCTTCAAGGACTTGGCGGACGTCTCCAGGCCCGACTTGAGGCTGGAGGTGGTGAATAAAGGCGTCAGCGGCGATACCGTACGGGATCTGAGGGAGAGGTGGGAAGACGACGTGCTGGCCTTGAGGCCGGCGGCGGTGTCGGTGTTGATAGGCATAAACGACGTCCATAGATATCTGGGCGGCGATCTGGGCCTCTCGCCCGAGGGCTACTACGAGATATATAGGGAGCTGTTAGAGGCCGCTGTCGGCAAGCTAGACGGCGCGGCTATACTCCTCATGTCGCCCTTCTATGTGAGCAGGGCCGCCGCCCTCGATACTGCCCGCAAGAAGGTCTTGGAGCTCCTGCCCGAATACATCAGGGCTGTGGAGAGGCTCAGCGCGGAGTACTCGACGCTGTATGTGGACCTACATGCGGAATTCCAAAAACTATTGGAGCACATAGAGGCCGAGGAGTTGGCGCCGGATGCCATACACCCCACGCGCAAGGGACATATGGCGATCGCCCTCAAGGCCTATAGGGCCCTCGTGGGGGAATAGGCGCTGAAAGCCCCCGACGCCTATCGGGTGGCAAAGTAAAATATAGGTGTTTGGGGCTTGTCGTGGCCGAGGTCTTGGAGGCGAGATACCAAAGGGCTTCGTTCAACGGCTCTCAAGAGGTCTTGAGGGGCGACTTCGAGGCGAGGTACGGGCCCCGTTGGGCCGAGCTCCTCGAGGCCTCCGAGGGGGCGGGCGAGGAGGACGTGCGGAGGGCCCAAGCCAACGCGGGGGAGTTGGCGGCGCTTGTGGCCTCGCGGATAGACGACGAGAGGGTGGCCTCGCTCTACGCCAAATACGCCAGGGATTTGACCGTAGAGGGCCAACTCAAGGCGGGGTTTGAGCTGTTGGAGGTCCCCGAGGCGTTCGAGAAGATAATACGTTGGGGCCTCGCCATGCATTTCTCAGACGACGTAGTGGCGGCCCCGCCCTACCTCGCCGGGCTCCTCGTGGGCTTGAAGCCGCCGGAGGTGTCGCTGGACGTCCACAAGGAGCTGGAGGCCCTGGACGGGCCCGTCCTCGCCCTAATAGAAGGCGAAATAACGGGCGACGCCGACTGGGCGCTCTACGAGGAGGTCTACGGCCCCAAGCCGCCGGCGCGGATGAAGATGGGCCGCCTCGCCGTATACGACCCCGAGCTGGGGCTCGTGGTGAACCCGGCCACATATCCCGACCAGGTGCTGGAGGCGCTGTTGACGTTGAAGGAGAGGAGGGCCAGGCGCATGGCGTCGACCTTGGGGCTACATGGTGAGTACGAATTCGACGAGAGGTCTCGATGCGGCTTGGCCTACCTCTCCTACGACGGGACCGCCGAGGGGAGCGCAGAGGTCTATATATGCCCCTGGCTGGCAGTGCCGCCCTCCGTGTCGAGGAGGGGGAGGGTCAACAAGGTCTTCGTGGTGTGGGGCCAGCCGCCGAGGGGGCTCGCCAGGAGGAGTAGAGACATGTACGTATTCCTCTACGAGGAGGGGGCCCGCGTCTACTACCCAGAGAGGCAGAAGACCGTACACGAGCACATAGTGGACCTCCTCTATAGGTCCGGCATAGCGGTCGAGGAGGAATAGGCCGGTTTGACTTAAAACTATATAAAGATGTAGCGGGTAGGCGGGCATGAGCATTAGCAGGCCGCCCAACGGCGTGTACTATCTGAAGAGCGCCGTGGAGATGAGGGCCTTCATAAACTTACTCAAGAAGTTCAGGGGGTACGCCACGACCCTCATCACCCTCTACATCAACGGCGAGAGGCCCATGCCGGACGTCTTGACCCTACTGAGGAGCGAGTGGTCCACGGCGTCCAACATAAAGGACAAGACCACTAGGACTCACGTCCAGGACACCCTAGAGCGCATAGTCAACAACCTCAAGGGGGAGGCCAAGGCGCCCGAAAACGGCATGGCGGTCTTCGCGGGCTTCCACATGATAAACCCAGGCAACTACGAGTGGGTATACTACGTCGTGGTGCCGCCCCAGCCCATATACACCTTCAAGTACATATGCGACACGGCGTTCCACACCGAGATTCTGGAGGACCAGATAAAATCCAGCGTGGCCTACGGCATAGTGGTGGTGGAGAGGGGAGAGGCCGTGCTGGCCGTCTTGAGGGGAGGACAGTGGGAAGTCATAAAGACGGTCCAGTTCTTCGTGCCGAGTAAACACAGCGCCGGCGGCCAGTCGGCCAACCGCTACAAGAGGCAGACGGAACACCTCGCCGAGGTGTTCTACAAGCTGGTGGCCGAAGAGGTCAACAAGGTCTTTCTGGCCATGCCGGGCCTCAAGGGCCTCATAGTGGCGGGCCCCGGGCCCACTAAGGAGGACTTCTTGGAGGAGGGCGGCCTCGACTACCGCCTAAAGGACAAGGTGCTGGCCGTAGTCTCCGCTTGTTGCGCCAACGAGTACGGCGTGATAGAGGCCATCAGGAACGCCGAAGAGCAGTTGAAGGAGAGCGAATACGTCAAGGCCAAAGAGCTCATGGACAGAGTCATGTACTACGCCGTAAAGAAGAGCGAATATATGGTCTACGGCAAGGAGAAGGTCATAAAGGCCATGGACATGGGCATAGCGGAGGTGATAGTAGTCGCCGAGGAGCTAGGCGAAGACGAAGTGCTCGACGTGATAATGAGGGGCGACTCCAAGGGCGTAAAGGTGGAGGTAGTGCCAAGGGGGGTAGAGGAAAGCAAGACGTTGATGCAAGCATTCGGCGGCTACGTGGCCCTCCTCAACACGCCAGCCTGGGTCCTCGAACAAGCCGCAGAGGCTAAGGCCGCCTAGTCCCCCAGCCTCTTGAGGACCAACTCGACCAGCGCCGCCGCGTTGAGCTCCGGCGG
>JBEULO010000050.1:0-4924 GCA_041287225.1 Thermoproteus sp. | reverse complement strand
GCTTTTTCTTTATTCGTAGGCCACTGGAGGGGGGCGCAGTGGCGGCTTCATGGACAGAGCGTGGATCCAGACTCGTTCAGCAAGCGCCCCCAACGACTTCGTGGCGAAAAGTATGCGCAACTAATAGAGGAGGTCGAGAAGTTGCTCAGGCGTGTTGAGCTGAAGGCCCCGAAGGATGTGTAGCTCGACTTGCCGGGTATGCCGAAAGTCCCGAGGACCTCATCTGAAATCAACTGTTAAATAGGCCTTTACTGTCCTCTATATGAATACGAAACAGATTATAGGTATCGTGATAGTACTTATTGCCATAATCGCTACAGTTGTATTTATATCAACCAACAGACAGCAGAGCCAACAACCCGCGGCCACGAGCTCCGGACAGGCCGCCCCGCCTCAGACGTCTACCTCTCAGACGTCTGCCAGCGGGAAGGCGATATATATCATCTACGACATAGGCGGCAGAGGCGACCTCTCCTTCAACGACATGGCCTATCTCGGCGCCTCGGAGGCCGCCCGCGACTTCGGCCTCCAGCTGGTCCAGCTACAAAGCAGATCTCAAAACGACTACCTGCCCAACTTGCAGACTGCCGCCACTTCGGGCAAGGCGGCGCTTGTCGTCGCCGTGGGCTTCTTGATGGCCGACGCGGTCGCCCAAGCCTCCGCGCAGTACCCTAATGTACACTTCGCCATTATAGACGCAGTGGTGCCCAATAGGTCCAACGTCCTCTCGATAACCTTCAGGGAGAACGAGGGGTCGGCCCTGGTGGGCGCGCTGGCGGCCCTCACGGCATATTACTACAACTGCACCAAGGTCGGCATAGTGTTGGGCATGGACATACCGGTCCTCTGGAAGTTCGAAATAGGGTACGCCTACGGCGTCAGATGGGCGCAACAGTACATAAAACAGAAGTTCGGCAAGGACGTCAACTTCAAGATATACGAGATATACACCGGCTCCTTTAACGACCCGGCTAAGGGCAAACAGGCTGCGCAAGTCATGCTCTCTAGAGGCGTCTGTGTGATATACCAAGCGGCGGGCGCCACCGGGCTCGGCGTGTTCCAGGCTGTGGTCGAGGCGGCCAAGGCGCAGGGCCGCAGTATGGGTCCCCCCTTCGCCATCGGCGTCGATTCGGACCAAGACTGGATAGAGCCCGGCTTCATACTGGCGTCCATGATGAAACGCGTAGATAGGGCGGTCTACATGGCGGCCCAGATGGCAGTAAACGGCACCTTTAGGGGAGGCGACCTCTCGTTGGGGCTTAAAGAGGGCGGCGTCGGCGTGAGCACTCTCAACGACCTACAACAGTTCATCCAGTTGGGCGTAGAGGAGGGCGTCATAACGCAGAGCCAGGCCCAGAACATAACTAAGATAGTCGCCCAGATGCGGTCTTCAATACCCTCGTGGATATGGGACGCCGTAGATACTCTAAAGCAGGAAATACTTTCGGGACAGGTGGTTGTGCCCCTCCCCGCTACACAACAAGAGGTACAAAAATATAGGGCAGAGCTGGGGCTGATAACTGCAGGATGAAGGTCCTCCTGAAGGAAATACACAAGATTTTTTCCGACGGTACTCACGCCCTCCGTGGCGTCACCCTCGAAATACCTGAAGGCAAGATCTTGGCCCTTTTGGGCGAAAACGGGGCCGGCAAGACCACCCTCATGAAGATATTGGCGGGCATATACAAGCCGACGTCGGGGGAGATATACGTCAACGGCAGACGCGTATCGTTTAGAAGCGCCAGAGACGCCTTGAGTGCCGGAATCGCCATGGTCCATCAACACCTCTCTCTGGCCTCGGGCCTCACGGCGCTAGAGAACATAGCGCTCCTAGACGGCGGGGGGCTGGGGCCCCTGCCGAAGGGGCTAAGGGAGAGGGCCGCCAAGACCGCCGAAGAGCTCGGCTTCGAGGTGGACTGGGACAGGCCTGTCGACGAGCTTCCGCTGGGCGTTAGGCAGAGGGTCGAGATCGTCAAGGCGCTCTACAGAGGCGCTGAGCTCATCATCTTCGACGAGCCCACCTCGGTCCTCTCCCCGCCGGAGGTCAAAAGCCTCTTCAACGTCTTGAGGAGGCTCAGAGAGGGAGGCAAGACCGTCGTCTATATCACCCACAAAATACCCGAAGTGCTGGCTGTGGCCGATAGGGCGGTCGTGCTCAGAAGAGGCGTCAAAGTCGCCGAGTTCGACCCGCCGTTCGATTCCGACGCGCTCGTGTCGGCGATGGTGGGCGACTACAAGCCGCCCGGCATCCACAGGGAGGGCCTCCCCGGCGGCGACGACGTGTTGCGCATAGAGGACTTGTGGGTCTACGAGGAGGGGAGGGCCGTGGTGCAGGGAGCCTCCTTTAGGGTTAGGGAGAGGGAGATATTGGCTGTAGTGGGCGTAGAGGGCAACGGACAGGAACATCTAGTAGAGGCGCTACTGGGCTTGAGGAGGGCCAAAGGGTCGGTCTACATGAAGAGGCCCTACGCATACATCCCAGACGACAGATTTGCCAAGGCTCTGGCGCCCGAGCTCCCCCTATACGAAAACGCCATAGTGGGCATGGAGGGCGAATTCGCGAAGCTGGGCGTTATCTCCTGGCGCGCAGCGAAGGCCTTCACGTCGGAGATAATCTCTAAATTCGGCGTTGTGGCCAAAAGCGTGGAGTCCGATGCCGTCACGCTCTCCGGCGGCAACCAGCAGAAGCTCGTAGTGGGGAGGGAGTTGAGCAGGAGGGCCAAACTGATAATAGCCCACCAGCCCACCCGCGGCCTCGACTACGCCACGACTAAATACGTCAGGGCGTTGCTCGTCGAGGCCAGAAACTCGGGCTCGGGCGTCCTGTTGGTCACCAGCGACCTGGACGAGGCCTACGAGCTCGCCGACACCATAGCTGTGATGTATAGAGGACGTATAGTGGCCGCGGGGCCCGTCGACAAAATGGACGTAGACTACGTGGGCAGGAAGATGGCGGGCCTATGAGGACCGCGAGGACCTTCTTGAACTCGCTAGTGGCTCTCGCCGCCGCTCTTGCCGTCGGGGCGGCCGTCATAGCCGCATCGGGCTACGACCCGCTGGCGTCCTACAGCGCCATGTTCTTGGGGCCTTTCTCGAGCCCCACCTTCCTATTCACAGCACTCGCCTACTCGGCCCCCCTAGTGCTCACCGGCCTCACCTTCGCCATAGGGCTCAAAGGCGGGCTTTTCAACATAGGCGCTGAGGGGCAGGTCTACATGGGGGCTCTCGGCGCCGTGCTGGCCGCGTATATGTCGAGGAGCTGGACCGCCCTGCCGCTGGCGTTTGCCCTAGGCCTCGCGCTGGCCGTCGCCTGGTCCCTAGTCCCAGCGTTCCTCAAGGTCAAACGGGGAGTCAACGAAGTCGTCAGCACCATAATGATGAACTGGATAGCCTACTGGCTCGTCATACTTCTAGTATCCACTACGCTGGCCAATCCCAACCAGCCCTCGGAGTCCGTGGAAATGCCGGCCTCTGCGCGCCTGCCGCCTCTAGTCCCCGGATCCCTCCTCACGCCCGGCATCGCGATGTCCTACGCCCTCGCCCTCCTCGTCTATTTCTACCTGAGGCGCACCGTATGGGGCTTTAGGCTCTCCATATCCGGCCTCAACCCCGTCATGGCCAGATCCTACGGCATAAAGCCCGAGTCCGCCGTGATCGCCGCCTTCGCGCTCGGCGGCGTTACGGCAGGCCTAGCGGGGGTGCTCCAAGTCGTCGCGTTGCCGCCGTCCTACAGCCTTGCCGTGAATCTAGCCAACGTCTACGGCCTCGGCTTTGACGGCATAACAGCGGCCATGTTGGGAGGCGGCGATCCCTTGGGCGTCCTCGCCGCCTCGGCATTCCTAGGGCTCATCATGGAGGGCGCGACTTTAATGCAGGCAGAGGCCGGCACCCCCTACGAATTCGTCCAGTTGATACAAGGCATAGTTATACTCCTCCTCTCGGTCAAATACATAAGGGAGAGGCGATGAACGACGTCTTTGTGATACTACAACAGACCGTCCTCGCCTCGGTGCCCATACTGCTCGCATCTATAGGCGAGATTCTGACCGAAAGGAGCGGGGTGGTGAACATAGGGCTGGAGGGCCTCATGTTGATAGGCGCCTTCGTGGGCCCCGCCTTCGTGGACTATCTGAGAGGTACAGGAGTCGATCTAGGCCCCATGTGGCCGCTCGCAGGGCTACTCGCGGCCGTGTTGGCAGGAGCGCTCGTGGGACTCGTACACGGCTATATATCAACATACCTAAACGGTAACCAGATAGTAGGCGGAGTGGCCATAAACCTGCTGGGCGCAGGCGTGGCGGCCTACGGGATACTGGCCTACTGGCACGTAGCAGGCTACTACCAAGTGCCCGCCCGAGCCCAAATGGGGCCTCTGCCCATTGTCGTCTTCGCCCTAGCCACAGCCGCGTTTATGTGGTATCTGTTGTTCAAATCGAGGTGGGGCGCCGTAATAAGGGCATGCGGAGAGGACCCAGAGGCCGCCTACGACGCGGGGATCGACGTGTATAAGGTGAGGATAGCCGCAACAGCGGCAGGGGCCTCTCTGGCCTCGCTGGCCGGCGCCTATTTGAGCATGGCCTATATCTACTTCGTCACAAAGGACATATCTGCAGGCAAGGGCTTCATAGCGCTGGCCAACGTTGTCTTCGCCAACTGGAACCCCCTAACCGCAATAGCAGGAGCGCTCATATTCGGGCTCTTCGACGTCCTCTCCTACTGGGTACAAGTCCTGGGAATACTGCCCTACCAGATCACCCGCATGATACCCTACATAGCCACGTTGCTCGTAGCCCTGGGCGCCGTTCGGAGGGCAAAACCGCCGAAGGCGCTAGGTAAGCCCTTCAGACGCGAATAAGAGCCCCCAGAGGCATAATAGATATCCTACGACTGGAGGCCCTCCCGCCGGCCTTCTGGCCTTTGCGGG
>JBEULO010000005.1:4067-8810 GCA_041287225.1 Thermoproteus sp. | reverse complement strand
CGCCGAGGCTGTGGGCAGGTCGGCGGGCCGCTACGTGAGGCCTACTTGGGACTCCATCTACGAGGCGCTGGCGGAGGCCGGGCGTATTGTGGTGGCAATAGACGAATTCACCTATTGGGTTGAGGAGGACGAGTCCGTGCTCTCTGAGCTACAAAGGGCCTGGGACGAACGGCTTTCTCGAAGCGGCGTGTTCCTAATACTCCTCTCCTCAACGGTCTCCCTCGTGGAGGAGTCCATCTCCTACGGCGGCGGCCTCTACGGGAGGAGGACCGCGCAGATCAAACTGGGGCCGCTCGGCCCCCACCACGCCAAGTTATTCCTCCCCTACAAGGCCGAGGACTTGGCGGCGGCCTACGCCATAACCAACGGCGTCCCCCACTACTTATCTCTATTCGATAGGGGGAGGCCCCTAGAGGATAACATAAAAAGGCTTTTTTCCAGATGGGGGCCTCTATACGAGGAGGTCGAGAACCTGCTGAGGTATGAAGTCAGAGAGCCACATATGTACCTAAACATCGTGAGGGCCATCGAGGAGGGTGCCACTACGTATTCGGAAATCGCAGATAGGGCGAAAATCCCCACGTCGACTCTAGGCAAATACCTACATGTGTTAGAGAAACTGAACATAGTGAGGCGTGAGGTCCCCGTTATGGGTAAAGCCAGGCCTATTTACGTAGTGGCGGACCTATACGTAAAGTTCTGGATCAGATATATATACAACAAAAGGGAGGCCTTCGAGCTCGGAGAGACTCCGAGCCCCGATTTAGATAGATACATGGCTTCGGCCTACGAGGAGATAGTAAGGCGGTCTCTGCCGCGCCTATTCGAACGCGGCGTCGTGCCCCATTTGGGCCGATGCGGCAGGTATTGGGAGAAGGACGTAGAGGTGGACATAGTATGTATAGGAGACGGCGGGTTGCTCGCGATAGAGGTGAAATGGGCCGATCTGGACGAGAGGGAGGTGGAAGAGGAGCTACGGGAGCTCAAGAGGAAGCTCGGAAATAGGGAATGGACCTACCTAATAGCGGCGAGGAGGGCTGAGGGTGGTAGTGTGATACAAAGTAGAGACATATTCGAGGTGGGCGACAATAGGGATTTATAGAAGTGGGCAGTACGTGTATGGGCCCTCGGCGTGAGGTCTCGAGCGGCGGAATCCGCCTCGATGAGGGGGCCTCCTCCAGAGGGCCTTCAGCCTTCTGAAGGGGGAGAGGCCCCTTAAGGCGGCCTTTACTGCGAGCTTCACGCCGCCGGCCCTATAGGCGTCCAGGACGGCCCCCCAGTCGAGCCTCAACGCGGCTACGGTGAGGGCCAAGGAGATTCCGGATATGGCGCCCACATAGGCCCAAAGCCCCACGTCGCCGGCTATAAACCTCACCGCCTTATATGTCGCCAAGGCGTAGAGGACGTGAGTCAAGGCCCAGAGGAGCTTCGCCGGGATCAAGACGGCGACGAGCCTCTTGGCGTCGTAGTCGCCGGCCCTCAGGATCAGATAGACCTCGTCGTCGGGGAGAGGCGAGGCGGCTATGGCGAATACTGCGAGGTCCAGTTTGTCCCGGGGGACTAGGCCCAACAACCTTCTGAAGGCCTCTCTACTCCTCGCCGGCATTGCGCCTTTCAGCCAGTCGCCGAACTTCAAGACTACAAGCTTCCCCGCCACGGCCCCCAGCGCCGAGAGCACAACGGAGAGGGTCAGCTGATACGGCTCTCTGGCCGTATAGGCTATATACGCGGCTATGGGTATATAGTTGGGTATGGGGTTGAAGGGGATGCTCTGTATGGCAAACGTGACGAAGAACAGCCATAGGGGCGTGTGCCTCACGAGCCGTAGGAACTCCCTAACTCCGTAGAACAGCCAAAACACAAAATAACGCCCCCTTAATAATTTATGGGTAGGCTTCAAGGAAAGTCGGCAGTGATTACAGGCGGCGCCAAAGGGATCGGCGCCGCGACGGCCTATAAGTTCGGCCTGGAGGGCGCCAAGGTGGTAATCGCAGATGTGGATAGAGAAGGGGGGAGGTATAGAGAGGAGTGGCTTAGAGCTAGAGGCATAGACGCCTATTTCGTAGAGGCGGACGTCTCGGACGAGAAAGATGTGGTCCGTCTGTTCGATTTCGTCGAGAAGAGGGTGGGACGTCTCGACGTTTTGGTGAACAACGCAGGAGTTGGGAACTTCAAGGACTTCTTTGAGGAGACGTTGGAGGACTGGTTTAAGGTCATAAATACAAACTTGACGGGGCCCTATCTCTGCTCCAAATACGCGGCCAGGATCATGGCCAGGGGCGGAGGCGGCGTTATAATAAACATAGCATCGACACGCGCGTTCCAGTCCGAGCCCAACACGGCGCCATATTCGGCGTCTAAAGGGGGGCTGGTCGCCCTTACGCATTCCCTCGCCGTCACTCTGGCCAGATACAAGATAAGAGTCGTCTCGGTCTCGCCGGGTTGGATAGACACGAGCGCTTGGCAGATACCTCCGCGTGAGCCCCGGCTGAACAGGCTCGACCACCAACAACATCCGGCGGGCAGAGTAGGAGATCCCATGGACGTCGCGAGCCTGGTCGCTTTCCTCGCGTCCGACGAGGCCTCTTGGATCACAGGCGTTAACATCACCATAGATGGGGGCATGACCGCCAAGATGATCTACCTAGACCCCTTCGTGATTTCCGACGCAGTGGCGCTATTGGCCGATGGGGAGTTCGCAGAGGCTCTACGCGAAGTCCTGACCCGCTGGGGCGAGCTGGGGCCGAGGGCCAGGGAGGCCCTCAAGTCGCTATTGAAGTAGGTGGCTACCGTCGCAGTAGGTGCCCGGCGTGTTTAAATCGAAAAACTCCTCTCTACATATATCGAATTGGAGCCCCCTCCCCTCCGCCATGGCCTTAACTGCCTCGAGCACTTTCCGCCTATATTCGGCCGGAGCGTAGCGCTGGCCGTGCATATAGGCCCCCCGCGCCCAATAGAGCTCTTTGAGCCTATCTGCGACTTCCGGAAAGGCTCTGACCAGTCTGGCGAAATTGTCGGGCTTGGCCTTATAGGTGCTCGCCGCCAGCTGTTTGGCCCCGGCCTCGGCGGCCGCCGCCACCACGGCCTCGAGGCCCTTCAAGTCGTCGTTTATATAGGGCACTATGGGGTCCAGCCTCACGCCGACGGGGATCCCCGCCTCCGCCGTCCGCCTCACGGCCTCAAGCCTGGCGTGGGGCCTCGGAGCCCGCGGCTCGAGCCTCTCGGCCAGCTTCTCGTCGAGAGTAGTTATGGTGATCTGGACCACGGCCCTCCCCCTATATTTCGCCAATAGGTCCAAGTCTCTGAGGACTAGAGGCGACTTGGTCACTATCAAGACCTTGTGGCCGGCCTCTAGTATTAACGCGAGGGCTCTCCGCGTCAGCTCCAGCTCCGCCTCAGGCGGGGTGTAGGGGTCGGAGGAGTTAGACAGCGATATCACGGAGCCCCTAGGCAATTTCTTCAAGTCTATTTTTATTCGGTCTATCAACTCCTCCTTGGGCCTGGGCTGGAAGGCCTTGGGTACATAGCTGGAGATATAACAGTAGGCGCAAGAGTGGCCGCATCCAGTATAGGGGTTGAGGCCGTACTTAGGGGGGCACGGGCAGAGCGGATTCCGCCATGGATCGAACTTGGTGATTACGGACACCCACCAACATACATATAAGATATAAATCTGCGCCGCCTCGACTCCATGAAGACGGGAATTGGGCCTATAGACGAGATGTTGCCGCCCGAAGGCCTTCCCCCCGGCTATTTGGCGCTCCTCGAGGGGCCTCTCGGCGTCGGAAAGACCTTCTTCGCCTATTGCTTCGCGGTGGAGGCCATCAGGTCCAAAGCGCCTGTCGCCATATTCGCCGTCGACGCCCTGCCGGAAGACGTCGTCGAGACCCTAAAGAGGAGGGGCGTGGACCCCAGCTCTGTGGCCATTGTGGACGGCTTCTACGCCCCAACCGACAAGCTCAACAAGATGAAGGGGTGGGGCAGGTCGAAGCTCGACGTGTTGGACACAAAGGCAGTCTTGGACAAATTGGCGGAGCTGGCCGACGATGTGAAGAACGGCGTGGTGATAATCGATTCGCTCAACGAGATAGTGCTGAGGACCTCCAACATATTCGAGTTGTTCAGGGGGCTGAAGATATTCGCCAAGTACACCGGCTCTATAGTGGTCGGCGTGGTGCATACGGACGTGGAGGACGTAAAGAACACGTTGGCTCTAGCCGAACATCTGGCGGACTTCATCATACAGGCCGAGGTGGACCCCGACTTGGAGCAGATGGGCCTCTTCATAAGGAGGATGAGAGTGGCGAGAGCCAAAGGCGTCCAGGTGCCCCACGAGTGGATACATATAGACATCGTCGGCGGGAAGGTAGTAGAAATAGACGTGAAGTCGTTGTTGCGGGACCTCAACAGGAGGATGGCCGAATTGGGAATTAGAACCTAAATTTTTATAGGGATCCAACTTCATGCTCACTTACAGCCTGCATTGCGACGCGAAGAAGGCCAGAGAGGCCGTCGGCGGCGATTACGCCGTGGTCGAGCTAGGAGGCCCCGTAAGGGTCGTCGAGTCTGTAGTTTCGTTCTATTCTGGCGACATGCCCGTATGTATGTATAAGTCGTGGAGGCTGACGTATACCGACTTCGCCCAGCTCGGCCTCTCCAAGGCCGAAGTCTATGTGGGGGCCGAGAGGACGGTGGTGAGGCTAGTGAGGGACGACGAGAAGATAGGCCTAAAGGAGCTCGTCG
>JBEULO010000005.1:0-3967 GCA_041287225.1 Thermoproteus sp. | reverse complement strand
GCTCGTCGTCCACGCCATGGACGTAAACGAGGGCGGGATAGCATATAGGGTATTCAGGCTCGGGGGCTACACCGAGCTTGTGGCCAGAGGCATGGCGTCCAGCATCTCCGAGGCCTTTACCCCCAAGAAGGGAGTCAACATCCTAGTCGTAGACCTCCCCATGATGCCCCAATACGAGAGGTCCCTGAAGGAGCTCTTGGCGATAAGCAGGGAGCACTACGTAGAGCTACACACGACGATGTTGTCGGACGTATGTCCCATATGCGGCGGGCGTATGGTCAAAAAGGGGAGGCTCGTCTATTGTCCCCGCTGTAAGGTCCAGCTCAATAGGGACGTAAACGCCGCGTGGACTCTGGCCAGGAATATAATCAGGAGGCTCGGCAGGGCCGAACAGCTGGCGGAGCTCAGAGAGGTCTTCATGTTGTACTACCCCGACGTATAGACCGCGAGCTGTTGTGGCGTCTACACGCTCCCAGTAGTCCTAGTGGGGCTTTATGCGGTCCCGGCGGCCGCCGAGGCCCTTTCCTATTTCATGAACAGGAAGGAATTAGCTCTTGGAGATAAATAATTTATCTGATACACATAATTTTTATATATTCGAGCCGAGGCGGGGCCATGGAGTTGAAGATAGGAAGGGCGATAATAAAATACGGGGCGGAAGCCCTCTACGAGTACAGCGACGTCGATGTGGCCGTTGTCGGAGCAAGCCCCTCGGGGCTTACGGCGGCTAGATATCTGGCCGAGAGGGGCTTTAAGGTGATCGTCTACGAGCGGCGTTATTCTTTCGGCGGGGGGATAGGGCCGGGCGGCAATATGTTCCCCAAGATAATTGTCCAAGAGGAGGCCCTGCCGGTCTTGAAGGACTTCAAGATACGTTTCTCCCCGGCCGGAGACGGCCTCTATGCGGTAGATCCCGCCGAGATGATAGCGAAGCTGGCCGCCGGAGCCGTCGACGCAGGCGCCAAGATAATCCTAGGCGTCCACGTCGACGATGTGATATTTAGGGGAGATCCCCCGAGGGTGGTCGGCTTGTTGTGGGTCTGGACCCCCATACAGATGTCTGGCATGCACGTAGATCCGCTCTACACACAAGCGAAGGCCGTAATAGACGCGACGGGCCACGACGCCGAGGTCGTATCGATCGCCGCGAGGAAGGTGCCCGAGCTCGGCATACAGATACGAGGCGAGAAGTCCGCGTGGTCTGAGGTGTCGGAAAGGCTGGTAGTGGAACATACCGGCAGAGTGGCGCCGGGCCTCTACGCCGCCGGTATGGCCGTCTGCGCCGTCCACGGCCTGCCGAGGATGGGACCCATATTCGGCGGCATGTTGCTGTCGGGCAGGAAGGTCGCCGAGATAGTGGCCAAAGACCTCGAAGAGGCCTATGCCGTTCGAGCTCAACGCTAAGACGACAGAGCCCAGGCACCGCGCGGCCGTGTCATAGACGGCGCGTCTATTGTGGCCGTTGCGTCAACGAGCCGCGGGTCTTTTGCGAGAACGCTATAAACAGTTTATAGCGAAATAGACTAGGAATCAAGACGCGGGGAGAGGCGGCGTGTTGAGAAGAGGCATGTCCTAGGCGACTTCGCCACGGTGCGCCGATTTTTAATTTTTATTATGGATGTAATTATTATGTCCATAATAAAATTCTACGGGCGGGAGAAGGAGCTGGCCCTCCTCTCCAGACTGAAGGAGCCCTTCCTCGCCGTAATTTACGGCAGAAGGCGGATCGGAAAGACGGCGCTGATTCTGAAATTCCTAGAGGGGAAGGAACATCTTTACTTCTTCGTTAACCCCAAGAAGCCCTCCAGGGCGCTTCTGGAGGAGTACGGAGAGGCCTTGAGGTCGGCTTTGGGCCTCCCCTCGTACGTAAAGGTGGGCGACTGGGAGGAGTTTTTCGACCTCTTGTTCAGATATAGAGGCTTCGTGGCTTTTGACGAATTTCAGTGGTTTTTGGAGGTGGCGCCAGAGGTCCCCTTTATCCTCCAAAAACGGTGGGACCTCTCTAGGGAGAAGCCTAGCATAATAGTGGCGGGGTCTGTGGTGAGCATGATGCGTCGGCTCGTCGTGGAGGCAGGCGCGCCGCTATTCGGAAGGGCCGATTTGGTGTTGGAGCTCAAAGAACTGGAGCCCCGGGCTGTGTTCAAATGGCTGGCCGACATGGGGATAGAGGGGGAGGAGGCCTTTAAGTTCTACCTCCTCTTCGGCGGCGTTCCGTACTACTACAGGCTCTGTCAGAACTGGAGCATCCGCACGGTCGAAGATGTTGTGAGGACCCTCGTGGCGGGGGAAGGAGGCCCCTTGAAGTCGGAGCCCGAGGCGGTGCTGGCCGAGTCGCTGGGCGGGGAGTACAGAACACACCTGGCCATATTGGACGCAGTGGCTAGAGGAAGGACAAAGCTGGAGGAGATAGCCTCCTACGCGGGGGTCAAGGCCACCTCTCTCCCTCCCTACATTAGGGACCTCGCCGAGGGGCTAGGCCTTCTGGTCAAATATAGAGGCAGGCGGCCCTACTATCAGGTTAGGGATAGGTTCTACGCCTTTTGGCTCCGCGCGGTGTATAAATGGCGGGACGTAGTGCCCGAAGAGAGGCTGGCCGACTACGCCCTAAGGGAGCTGGAGGCCTTCTACCCCTGGGCCTTCGAGGCGGCCATGCGGGAGCTGATCTATTTGTTCTATCCGGTATCGAAAACGACTAAGGAGGTCGTATATCTACGGGAGGGAGGCTCCAGGAAGCCCATAGACGTAGACATATTTGCCGTCGACGAGGACTCCAAGACGGCGGTGCTGGCGGAAGCCAAATGGGGAGAGGCAGATCCCCTAGAGGAGGTCGCGCGCCTCAGAGCCGCCGCTGAGGTCCTCGCGCCTAGGGGGTGGGACGTCAGATATGCGGTATTCGCCAAAAAGCTTAAAAGGAGGGCGCCGGGCGTAGACGCCTACGATCTAGACGACGTGTTGAAGAGGCTCACGTCCTAACGGCCGAGTATCCTCCTGGCGGCCATCAAGCCCTCGTAGGGGTCCGCCCTACAGTCCACGTCAGCTATCTCCAACACCACGCCTCCCGCCAAGTGGGGCCTCGCCGATGCCTTAGCCAAGAAGTAGAGGCCCCTCAATTTGACTACAGCAACGCCGTCCCTAAGGGCGATCCTCCCCAGCCTCTTGACCGTCGCGGTTTTTATTTCGGCGGAGCCTCTCTCCCTGCCTATAGGCGCCATGGGCTCCAGACAGAGCGAAATCTTGTCGAACCTGGCCCCCGAAATGACGTCCAGGCCCCGCGGGAGGGGGCGCGATATGGGGAAACAAACAGAGAGGTCCGCCAGGAGGGAGCCCCCCATCTATTTTACCGCCAAGACCGCAACGCTCGGGAGCTCCGCCTCGCAGAGCTCGGCGCCCCACTCGGCCGCTATCTCGCCCGCCCGGCCCCTCGCCCACTCTATTAAATCCCTAAGCGGCGCTGGCTCGTCGTAGATAAAAGTATAGCGTATCCTCCTCTGAGTCACCCCCTCCACATACGCCTTTTTGACCGTTAGGAGCTTGGCCACGAGTTATAACTGTAGTAGAAATACATGTTTATATACCCCCTCACAGCCAGACCTATGCCGCGGGAAGAGGAGTGGGAAGAAGAAGAGGAGCTGTGGGACGAGTTCGAAGAGGAGTGGGAAGAGGAGGAGGAGTGGTAGCCTAACCGAGCCTTTTTATAAGACCTTTTTGTTATATATGCGCTCGGCGTCGTCAAGGGCGGGATATGGACGGAGTCGTACCTCTATAGAGGGCGCCGGAAGTACGAACAGACCGCCTAGTCGTATGGCCGAGGCGGAGGGTCTCCCGCCTGGCGGTCGGAGTCAAAAACCGCCTCGGCGGAGCTGCCGACCCGGACGAACTGCCCCCCTCTGAGTATTAGCCAGCGCAGAGCTGGTCACGATCGCTCCCTATAAATGAGGCGGCCGTGCCGCCTTCCACCTCTCCATGT
>JBEULO010000049.1:0-4963 GCA_041287225.1 Thermoproteus sp. | reverse complement strand
GGAATTGGGATAAGGGTCTCCTTATCACCTTGGCCCTGTAGGACTTCATGAACTAATCGCCGAGGCCGAAGGCCCTAGGGTTCTAGTCTGTACCTATCCCGCGGGTAGAGGACTGCCTCTCTCACGTTCTCTAGGCCTAACAGCGCCATCAGAAGCCTGTTGAAGCCCATGCCGAAGCCTGCATGGGGAGGCATGCCCCAGTCGAAAACAGATAGGTGGCTCTCAAAGGCCGAGGGGTCCAGCCCCCTCGCCCTCATCTCGGCCTCTAGGTCCTCCCGCCTGTGTATTCTCGTGGCGCCCGACACGATCTCTATGCCGTTTAGGATCAAGTCGTAGGACTCGGTCTTTTTGGGCTCGTCCTCCCTCCGTTTCGTATAGAACGGACGGAGTTGCGCCGGGAAGTTTATAATGAAGTATAGAGGCCCATAGAATTTAATCAAAGCTTTTTGCATGTCCACCGTGAAGTCGTCGCCCCACTTGACGTCGTACCCCAACGACCTAAGCTTGCCAACAGCCTCGTCGTAATCTATGCGAGGTATCCGCCCCACTTCTTCTAGGACCGGCTTTATCCCCACTCTTTCCAGCCTCTCACGCCGGGCGTTGATTGCGGACACAATAGAGCGCATTACCTCCTCCAGCAGGTCCATTATGTCGTTGTAGTCCATAAAGGCCCCCTCGCCGTCTATAGATATGAACTCGTTGAGGTGGTAGTCGGTGTTGTGTTTCTCCGCCCTATAGGCCGGGGCTATCTCGAACACCCTCTCCAGGGACGCCGTAAGTTGCTCTTTATACAGCTGGGGGCTCTGGGCCAGATAGGCCACCCTTTCGAAGTAAAGCACGGTGAAGAGCTCGGCGCCGCCTTCAGTGCTGGTTGCTATAATTTTCGGCGTGAAGACCTCGACGAATTTATGCCTATAGAGGGCCTCCCGCACGGCCCTCAACACCTCAGAGGCGGTAGTAAAGACGGCGAGATTTCTAGGGCTCTTCAAGTCAACCGATCTGTACTTCAGCCTAGTGGGGAAGTCGGAAGTGCCGCCCCACAAGTCTACGGGCAGGGGCTTAGATTTAGCCAAGACCCACAACTCGGTGGGAAACACCTCGACCCCAGCCTTCGCTATTCTGCTCGCCTCGACGAAACCCCTAACCGCAATTACGTCCTCTTTATTCAGAGTAGAGACCTTAGAGAGTACATCCTCTGGCGTCCTCCCGCTCTTAAAGGTCAGCTGGACGAAGCCCTCGCGGTCTCTCAACACGACGAATTTCACTCTGCCCAAATCCCTCACGTCCCAGACCCATCCCGCCAGCACGACCTCCCTTCCGCTTAATTCCGGAGTGACTTCAGAAGTGAAGTGGGTCTTTTTCGGCACCACGGGACTCCAACTTCAAGCGTATATAGTCTTTATTCCTCTTTCCTGTAAGAGATATTATAGAGTCATTTATTTATATAAAAAGTTTAAATTCTAACTTCTCTCTCTTTAATTACGTCGATCTTTATTGTAGATCCAACTACTCTATTTAGAATTTCTTGTAGCTTTTCAGGCCTTACAGGCAATCGTCGAAGCTCTCTCGACGGTATTTTGACTACGGTCTCGCTGGTGCCGTCAGGCAACCAAGACGTCGATATTGTTAACAACCTGGCAGGCGAGACCAACTGCGCTATCATCTCGTTGGCGCTGCCCTTCTCCACGATCTTTACGTTCCTCCCCAAGAGGGAGGACAGATCCTTCTCCAGTTGCGCTTGTGCGCCTTTAGGCAACCTCTTATATCCTCTAAGCACGACTACCACAAAGGCGTCTGTCTCGTAGGCCCTTATATATTCTACGTCGTCCAGATTATATTTCTTCTCTAGTTTCATCAACGCGTCGACCACATCGACGTCGAGCCAGCCGTATTCGCCGCTGTCTATCAGCCCTTGGCACTTGGGGCACAACACCCTAGTCCTAATGCAGAAGTCGCAAAACGGCTTCTTCATCAATCGCCTTGTTCGTTATGATATTTAAATTTCTTAATAACGCCGGTCTAGGAGGCGGCTTTCTTCCTCCTATCTATTGCCTCTTGCCTCCTCTTGTCCGAAGTGTCTAGGTTTGTGATCATGACCTTGCTCGGATGTACGGGGTAGTAGATGGTCTCGCCCCTGCTGTTAGTCCTGGTGGCGTTTTCGACGTATATGCGGACTCTCTTCAAGTCGACCCTCACGACTTTACCCGTAACGCCCTTGAAGTCGCCCCTCATAATCATTACTGTGTCGCCCACCCTTATCGGGAGCCTCGTCACGCCCAACTTCCTCCTCAAATCAGGCGCCAATTTGGCAGTGAGCAATTTCCTCCTTAGGTGTAGCGGCGCCTCGTACAGCGCCTTTCGTTGCTTCCTCGGTTGCTTGCTTGCAACTTGCATCGCGTCCCACTAAAAGGCGTTATTTAAGCATTTTCAGCCTCTCCGAGGCCTTCTGGAGCTCAGACGACGCGTCGTCCAGAGCCCTCGCCACCCTTGCGATATCGCCTAGAAGTCTATCTATTTTCTGGGGCAGTTCCTCCAGCGCCTTACGGGTACGCTCCATGGATTTTTATTGGTAATAAAAAATTGGCATATGCGTATTAAATTCCTTGGAGGCGCTGGCGAGGTGGGGAGGGCTGCGGTGCTGGTGAAGGCGGCGACCGGCTCCGTCCTTTTCGACTACGGCGTCAATTTCGACGCGCAGGGGAGGCCCGTGTTTCCAGAACACGTGAGGCCCAAGGACCTAGTGGCCGTCGTCTTGAGCCACGCGCATTTAGACCACAGCGGCGCCTTGCCTTCGCTCTACGTATCGGTCAAGACGCCCATATATGCGACCCCGCTGACCATGGAGCTCAGCGACGTCATGTATACCGATATGATAAAACTCTCGGGCTACTACTTGCCGTATACTCACGACGAAGTGAGGGCGGCCATGGAGAGCGCAATTCCGCTGACGTACGGAGAGCCCATAGAGCTGGCGCCCGACATAACCCTCACAGTCTACAACGCCGGCCACGTGCCGGGAAGCGCCATATCGGTCCTGGAGGCCGAGGGGAGGACAATCGTATTCACTGGCGACTTCAACTTGAGGGACACCGCGCTCCTCCGGGGCGCCGACCTTTACAACCTGCCCAAAAAGGCCGATGTGGTGGTCATGGAGGCCACCTACGCCGCCGCCGACCACCCCCCGCGGGAGGAGCTAGAACGCAGTTTCGTGGAGACCGTAAAGGAGGTGGTAGAGGGCGGAGGCACGGCGTTGGTGCCCTCGTTTGCGTTGGGACGCGCCCAGGAGGTACTGCTGACTTTAGCTAAACACGATGTAGGCCCCATATATGTAGACGGGCTGGCCAGACAGGTTAATGGCATAGTGGGCAAGTACCCCCACTTGCTTAACGACTTCGACCTATATAGAAAGGCGCTGGAGGTCGCCGTGGAGATACCGAACGCCTATGTGAGGAAAAAGGCCGTGGGCCAAGAGCCTTCGGTGATCATATCGCCTGCGGGCATGTTGAAGGGGGGAGCCTCTCTGTACTACTTTAAACGTCTAGCAAGCGACGAGAGGAACGCAATTATACTCCCGTCGTTTCAAGCGCCCGACACCCCTGGCTTTGAGGTCCTGTCCAGAGGCGAGGCGCTCGTGGACGGGGCGTTGGTGAGGGTTAAGGCCAGAGTCGAGTGGTTCGACTTCTCCGCACATTCGGGCCGGTCGGAGCTGGCGGAATTCGTGGAGAACTTCAGCGAGGACACAAGAGTGGTGTTGTTCCACACTGAGCCGTCTTCGGCCATGTATTTCGTCAAGTGGATGCAGGCAAGAGGACGGGACAACATATACGTGCCGCTCGTCGTCGGGGAGGAGTTGGAGGTTTAGGAGTTTTAATAGGGGGAAAGACCTCGTGAAGTTGAGAATTTGGATAAAGAGGAAATGCGACGAGGTGGGCCTCTGCGAATATGTGGAGGTCCCCCTGGCGAGGGCCGCGCGGATGCTCGAAAAGGCGGCCCTCGAGGACGTATACATAATAGTGGACGACGTGGACCCGCAGTTGATAGAATATTAACCAGGTCATAACGTGTGCGAGATCTATTGGGACCTCCTAAAGAGGGGGGTGGAGGTGTTAGGAGGCTTGTTGGGGTGGGCGCGGGCCTTCGACTGCGACATAGACCTCAACTGCGAATGCGACGTAGTTATAGCCGAGAGGGACGCCCAAAAGGCGCCCCCGTCGCCTTGCGTCTGGACTATAGACGACGTGGGCTTTTCGCACAGGAGGGTCTGGCTGGGCGGGATCCCCCACGTATCTCTGGAGGACCTCCCCAAAGTAAAAAGCCCCTACACTAAAGCCGTGCTGGACTGCATCACGGATGTACTTCGTAGACGCGGAGCCTCCGGCCGTCTTCAGCAGGAAGTATAAAAGTGACCTTATACACATCGCCGAAATATATGCCCGCCAAGTCCTCGCCCAAATGGAACTCGCCGTCTATGCCATGTACTGCACACTTCTCGCAACTGGACCTGGCATATTCTATCAAGTCCCTAAAGGCCTTCACCAAATCCTTGGGGGGTCCCCTAATCGAGAAGAGGACAGTGCCGTGATCGCCATGGAAGTGAGGGTGGGCGTCGGCCTTGTAGGTCTTCACGGCGTAGTCCATCAAATCGCTGACCTCACGCGCGAAGTCTTGATCGGAAGGCAAAAGCCCGTGTTCCCCCTCATGTACATGCTCCTCCTCTTCTTCAGACATAGCGACAAGCGTGAAGTTGATAAGTAGCTCCAGCTGGTCGTTTGCTGCGATTCTCGTCAAATCGCCCTCTATTTTCTTCCACTCCTCAAGCCCCAATTTAAGCTTACCAACTCCTTGCACATAGGCCTCTAAACATCGCTTTAAAAAGTTTATAGGACGGGGGCTTTAAGGCACGGCGCAAATATAAGCAATGGGGCCGCCGGGATTTGAACCCGGGACCTCCCGGTTATCAGCC
>JBEULO010000048.1:0-38218 GCA_041287225.1 Thermoproteus sp. | reverse complement strand
CTAAACTCGGCGTGTTGCGGCTCGAGGCCGAGCGATACGGGCGGATAGGGCGTTATATCCGCTCGGCTATGCTGGAGTATATGGGCCGCCGCTCCCTAAAGGACGTCAACTGGGCCCTCATGAGGCTCGTCTACTTCTTGGTGCCGACGTGGCGATCGTGCCACTATGGGGAACGGTATTACGTCTTTAATAGACTCGGCCCCCGTGGCTATCATGGCAAGTCTGTCTATTCCTATCCCTATACCGCCTGTAGGCGGCATGCCGAAGGAGAGGTCTTCGACGAAATCGTAATCCAGCGGATGTGCCTCCTCTTTCGGGAAGAGCTCCTCCTCCCTCTTGAAGAATTCGTACTGTTTGACGGGGTCGTTGAGCTCCGTATATGCGTTGGCCAGCTCGTGGCCTCCGGCGAAGGCCTCGAACCTCTCCACGAGGCCTGGCTTCTGCCTATGGGGCTTGCAGAGCGGCGTCGACTCTTCTGGGTAGTCCAATATGAAGGTGGGCTCTACCAACTTCTTCTCTACCAACTTCTCGAAGAGTTTCACCAACGCCACGCCGCGGTTGTAGACCTTAAGGGGCACTTGCAGCTCCCTCAGCTTTTCTTTTATCTCGTCGTCGGTGAGCTTGTCGGGATCGACCCCGCCGAATTCCCTCAAGGCGTCGTGAAGGGTTATGCGGCGCCACGGCGGGCTGAAATTTATTGTGGCGCCGCCGTATTTGACCACTGCAGTGCCCAACGCCGACTGCAACGCCTCGTAGGTCGTCTCCTCCATCAGCTTCATCATGTCGTTGTAGTCGGCGTATGCTTGGTACGCCTCTAGAGACCAGAACTCGGGGTTGTGCAGAGCGTCTATGTCCTCGTTGCGGAACTGGGGCCCTATCTCGAAGACGCGTGAGAACCCAGCTATTATGTACCGCTTCAAGTAGAGCTCGGGCGATATGCGGAGGTACCAGTCCTCGTCTATAGCCCATATGTGGGTAGTAAAAGGCCTGGCGGCGGCGCCGCCGTAGATGGGCTGTAGGACGGGAGTCGGTATCTCCACGAACCCTCTACGCCAAAACGCCTCGCGGTATGCCTGGATGAGGCGCGCCCTGACGTATATCCGCCAACGGAGCTGTATGTCCAATATCATGGAGATCGAGCGGTGGCGCATATAGAAGGGGGACTCCCTATCGACCTTGCCCCATTCGGGCAACGACTGTACGGCCTTGGCCAACAACACTATTTTCTCGGCCCTCACCGCGTAGTCGCCTCTCTGCGTCTTGACTATGACGCCTGCCACCCCCACGTAGTCGCCGCGCCAGATGTACTCAAGGGCGGGGTTTTTGGGGTCCGCCATGACTTGAAACCTCGCCCCGTCCTCGTAGAGGTCGATAAAGACGACGTTGGGGTGGCGCCTAATGTCGGTGGCCCTCCCGGCAGTGCTTATAAAGACGCCGACCCATGGGTCCAGCAGGGCCTGTCTCCTCAACTCGTTTAGGGTCTTCACGGTGTGCGTCGCCTTAAAGCTATGGGGGTACGGCTCCACGCCGGAGCTCCTCAAGTTTTCTATCAGCCTACGCCACTCCGCCACCTTAGAGTCCATGGCCCATAAAAGGTCCTTTTAATTTATTCGGGCGCGCGGGGGCCGTTGGTTATTAAAACGTATCTATTTTCGTCTATGCTTGTAGGCGTTATATCCGACAGCCACGACAATCTGGAGGCCATAAGGGGCGCCGCCAGGCTGTTTAGGGCCAGGGGGGTTGACTTCGTCATACATGCCGGCGATTGGGTCGCGCCGTTTAGCGCAAAGGCGCTTAGAGAGGCGCTGGGCGCAGAGGCCAGGATAGTCGGCGTGTGGGGCAACAACGAGGGCGAGCTCCTATACTTCCAGAAGGTGGCCTCGCAGTTCAACGTGGAGATCTTGGGCGAGGCGGGCCTCGTAGAAATCGGGGGCAGGCGTATAGGCGTCTACCACGGCACCTCGGACTTGTTGACTAGAGCCATGATAAAATCGGAAATGTTCGACGTGGTCGTCTACGGACATACCCACAGAGTCGACGTGAGGCGCGAAGGCCGCACGTTGGTGGTAAACCCCGGCGAGCTGTGCGGCTATTTGACCGGCAGGAGGACCGCGGCCCTTGTGGACCTCGAAGAGCTTGAAGCCGAAGTGGTGGAGATATGAGCTTGGCCCAATTCGCGGCGGGGCTGGCTCTGGGCTACAGCCTCGCCGTGCCGCCGGGGCCCATGAACGCGTTGATAGCCTCGTGGGCGCTCAGGGGCTTTAGGCACGGCGTGGCGGTCGGCGCCGGCGCCATGACGGCCGACTTCATATTCATGTTGGCGACGTTTCTGCTATACGCCGAAGTCCTCTCCTTCGTCAATTCGAGATATATAGCGGTTATATACCTCGTGGGGTCTTTCTTCCTACTATATATCGCGTATAAAATAGCGTCGGCCCGCCCCCCTGACGTTAAGAACGGCGCGGCGTCGGAGAGGGCCATCAGGGGCTACTTGTTGGGGCTGACCTTGGGCCTGGCCAACCCATATCAGCTCGGCTGGTGGCTGACAGTAGGCCTCAGCTCTATTAACTCCTTCGGCCTCCACTGGGCCGCCGGGCTCTTCTCGGCCATAGCCACTTGGATAACGTCGTTTCCAGCGGCGGTTAGGGCCGGCTGGAGGCTCAACAGCAGGGGCACTTGGCTCGCCATAAAGGCGTTTTCGGTCGTAACGTTGGTCGCATTCGGCGTCTATTTCGTATACCTCTCGTTCAAGATATTAATATAGCCCGTAGCCCCTTCGTGGTCGATGTAGTGGTCATAGGGGCTGGCCACAACGGCCTTATAGCCTCCATAAGGCTCGCCAAGGCCGGCCTCGACGTGGCGGTTTTCGACAAGGCCTTCCACCCCGGCGGGCTGGCCGGATACCACCTACTCGGCGGCGTGGAGACGGGAGTTGGCGCCTATGTGGTGGGGATAATGCCGAGAGAGGTGCTGGATAGGATAGGCGTAGATCTCGACATAAGGGTGCCGGACCCAATAGCGGTATACGAGCTCGACGGCCAGTACGTGAGGTGGTGGCGCGACCCAGCGAGGCGCGTAGAGGAGTTCAGACAGTGGGGGCTCGGCGACGAGATATCCGCCTTTTGGGACCGCTTGGTCTCGCTAAATAGGGCCATGCGCAAGTACTTCTTCGGCGAGCCCCCCGCCGAGCAGCAACTGTTGGAGGGCCCGGAGGCGGCCGATCTGGTGAGGAGGAGCGCAAGGGACCTCTTGTCGCAATACCTCCCCCGGGAGTTCTGGCCCATGTTCCTCTACGAACACTTGTGGGACGAACCGGCGTACCTCCTCGCCTACTTCAACCCGCCGGAGGGCTGGGGGAGGCCCGTGTGGAGGGGGGAGGTGGGGATACAGGCGCTCTCGAAGGCGTTGTACGAGGCCGCGCTGACCTCTGGCGTCAAGGCGGCCTTGGGGGTTGAGGTGAGGAGGATTATAGTCGAGGGGAATGCGGTCAAAGGCGTCGAGCTGGACTACGGCAAGATCGTGGAGGCCAAGGCCGTCGTCTCAACCGCGAGTCCAGCACATACCCTCCTGGACCTAGTGGGCGAGGTGGACGAAGGCGTAAGGCGTAGACTCGAGGAGGCCTCTGCGGCCGCGGGGCCGTATAGGCTCAACGTAGTCCTCTCCGAGGCGGCGAGATTGAGGAGGGGACTCGCCCCCTATCGCGACTCCATATTTCAACTGCCTATGGGCGAAATGGTGGTAGAGGGCAGTAAGGTCTCGGTGGTCGGGCAGCCCGACATGGAGGCGTTGGAGACCTATATAGAGAATTTGGGCAGGGTGAGGGCTTTCGAGTTCTGGACGCCGGAGGACTACCGGAGGACGTTCAACGCTAGGGGTGCCTACGCGAACCACCTGCCCCTAACTAGGGACTTCTTGTTCTGCCGGCCTGTATGCGGTTGGGGCTACAGGACGCCGATAAGGGGGCTCTATTTGGGAGGCGCTGGAACTTGGCCCGGCGGGCAGATAACAGGGGTGCCCGGCCTAAATGCGGCCGAGGCTGTGTTGAGGGATTTATGACCAGGCTTGTCGTCTTCGCCGGGGGCCAGTCCCGTAGGTTCCAAAAGCCGGGCGAGCCTTGGGTCAATAAATGCGGATATCCGGTAGGGGGAAGGCCCATGATAGAGGCCGTGGTGGAGGCCGCGAGGGGGCTCGTGGACGAGGTCTACATAGCGCCTGGTCGGAACGAGTCCTTCGGGCTTCCTGTCGTAGAGGACCATCCCCAATTCTCGGGCCCCATGGCGGCCGTTATGTCGGCTGCGTATAGATTCGACGGAGTTCTGCTCTTCGCCCCCTGCGACGTGCCGTACATAACGCCCAGGGCCTTCGAGGCGCTGTTGGAGGCGAGGGGCACTGCCGTATACGTGATGCCCAACGGCCTGGTGGAATCGCATATCTTCAAGGCGAGGGCCGACGAGATAAGAGCCATGGCGGGCCTTCTGGCCAAGAGGCGCGGCAGGCTGGACGACATATTTAGGCTCTCTAGAGCCGTGTCCTATCTAAGCGCGGCGAAACACGGCGTGACGCCGAAAGAACTACATAACGTCAACTTCCGCGAAGATATAGACGCCTCCGGGCTGGAGGCAAGCGGCGAGTTCCTAGAGGATTTGACGTTGGAGTGGGAGCCCCCGCTGGCCCTCTACCTCTCCACGGGGTCTAGAGACGCCCTTTGGGCCGAGCTCAAGGCGTATATGGAGGCCGGGCTTTTCTCCATGGCCGCCCACGTGCTGGAGGACTTAGCTGAAGGCAACAGAAAAATGGCCCTTGTAGCCAGAGCCCTAAAGGAGCTTGTAGGTATAAGGAAGTCAGCCTAGCGCTATCTTTTTGTTCATCTCTTTGACCTTTTGGTTTACCTCCTCCAGCAACTGCTCTTTGGTCTTGCCCTCGGTGTTTATGCCGAGGCTTTTGGCCACCTCGACGAGTTTTCTGTACTCCTCGTCGTCTGAAGTCACGACGCCTTGAGAGGCCCTCCTAAATTCGTGCAACGCCTGCCCGAGGCCTCTAGCCAGAGCGGGCAACTTGGAGGGGCCCCATATGAGCAATATCACGACGGCTATAAGGATTATGAGCCAGTTCTCGCCTGTTATGAACAACAGCATATATGTCTGATCGCGTCGAGATAAAAACCTTTCGCTAACGGCCTTCGAGGGCCCATTTATATACGTCGTAGGAACAGGCCAGCTTCGAGCCGGGCGCTCCGTCGAACTCGAGGCCGACGTCTATAGAGGAGAGCCTCAGCGCCTTTAGGTCTATCGAGGTGCCGTTCAAAACGCCTTCGGTTACCCTCATGAGGTCGCCTAAAGGTATCGCCACCGAGCCGCCCCGCACGGGCCTTTCGAACGCCAATATGAGGACGGACCAGCTGGATTGAGCCAAATGTAGGTACGCATAGACGTGTTCGCTAGTTTGAGATCCGTTTATATATACGGGAAGGACGTAGGAGCCCATATAGCTCCAATAGGGGCTTGGCGCGCTCTGGGCGAGAGGGGTCGTGTAGAAGAGCCAGACCATCAGCTCGAGGTCGCCCGGACCCAAACCGGAGCCCTTGGTGAGCCAGATGTCGTACGAGAAGTCGGTTATGTTGCAGGTGCCGGGGTCCACCCTATACTCCAATATCATCAACGCGTCTGCATTCAACGCCGGCGTGGGCAACTTGAGCGGCGGCGCCGATTGGGTACAAGCGCCGAACAACGGGTCGCAGCCGTAGCGCAGACTGGGGTAGCCCAAGACGGGCGCGTAGGGGTTGTACTTATCGGTATAGACCACGTCGACTTTAGCCGTCACGGCAGAGCCGTTGTAGGACACCTCGACGGAGCCGCTCCAAGACTTCATGTTCCAGGGGTAGGGCGTCAGCATGACGACGCCGTCGCCTATATAGTACGCCGTCATCATCTCACTGGGCGATTTAGAGGTCGCAGACGCCGGCGTCGTTCCGTTGGGGACCAACAAGACCTCTCGGGGCCTCCCGCCGGTCTTAGACGCCATGAGGGCCAGCAAGATCGCAATTATAAGGACCGCGACAACCAACGCCAAATACCTCTTCATGGAGGGACTGTGATTCCCCCTCTTTTAAATCTTAAAAGGAAAAATATTAAAACCGACGAGAAGGGAGGGCCGTGGCCAAAAAGCGCGAAGGCAGGTCCAAAAGGCGCGGCAGGATATTCATAATAGCGGTGCTGGCCATAATTTTCGCCGAGGTCGGCTATATTTTGGGGACCTCCGGCATACACCTCGGCTTTTCGAGGCCCCCGCAACTCCAATTGCGCCAGCTGGTCCAGAACTCCCAGTTGTGGGTCTTAACGGAAAGGGGCTATGCGCCCAGCGCGAGCCCCCCGCCTCTCTACAACAACTCCATAGTCGTGATCACAGTGGCCGGCCTGCCCCTCCCAAAGGCCGTTCTGAACTCGGACGTGCCCGTATACGTCCTCATGTTGGACCCCATATATGGCCCCTACTCCTTCAGCGCCGCCAATTACTTCTATAATGTAGCCTTCAACGGGAACTACACGATCGCGTCTAGATACCAGAACAAGGTCTTCCTCATCATGCCGGGCCAACAGCAAAGCCAAGCCACAGAGGTATTCACGTGGGTCCTAGACGCCATAAGCCTCGGGAACGTCACCATCACGGCGAGCGGAACTCAGCTCTTGACCCAAATATTGAACTACCTCCCCGTAGAGGTCAAAGTGGCTAACGGCAAGGTCGTCTCGGCCGTCACGAACGCCGGGTAGTTTTATATAGGCCGCCCTTAATGGGCGTGGAGAGCTATAAGAGGGTCAGGCTCCATCTAGCCACGGGGGAAGTGGTCGAGGGGGTTTTACTGCCGCCTACAGCCTACTCCGATCCGGACATATATGTGGTCAAACTGAAAAACGGCTATAATGTAGGCTTCTCCAAGGACAAAATAGCCAAAATAGAAGAGCTGGGCGAAGTGGCGGCCGGCGTAAAGGCCGGCGAGAAGAGGGAGGTAGATACCGGCAAGCCTTGGGTCCATATAATAGCTACGGGCGGCACCATATTGTCGCGCGTAGAGTACGCAACAGGCGCCGTATACCCCTCGACCGACCCCACGCTCCTCTTCGAGCTGGTCCCAGACGCCGCGGAGCTCGCCTCCATAAGGGTCGAGGCGCTCTCCTCTAAGTTCAGCGAAGACATGACGCCGGCCGACTGGTCGCTCATGGCGGAGAAAGCGGCCGAGGCCTTCAGGGGGGGCGCAGTCGGCGTCGTTTTGATGCACGGGACGGACACCATGCATTACAGCTCGGCGGCCATGGCCTTCGCGTTTAGAGAGGCGCCGGGCCCCATAGTGCTGGTGGGGTCGCAGAGGTCGAGCGACAGACCGTCCAGCGACGCCTTCCAGAACCTGCTGGCCTCGATAATTACTGCCACCTCGGCCCCCTTCGCCGAGTCTGTGATAGTCATGCATAAGGCCTCAAGCGACGGGAAGGCCTACGCGCATAGAGGCACTAGGGTCAGGAAGATGCATACGTCGCGGCGCGACGCCTTTAGGAGTATAGGCGTGAGCCCCCTGGCCGAAATAGACGTGGAGAACAAGTCGGTCAATGTGCTCCTAAGCCCCTACAGGCCGAGGGGCGGGCTGTCGTACACCGCGAAGTTCAGCGACAAAGCCGCCTTGGTGAAATTCTATCCCGGAATGGACCCCCGCCTCTTCGACGCGCTCGTCGAGATGGGCGCTCAGGGCATCGTAATAGAGGGCACGGGCTTCGGCCACGTGAGGGAGTCCTTGTTGCCTTCGATAAAAAGGGCCGTGGACTCCGGCGTGGTGGTCGCCATGACGAGCCAGACCATATACGGCCGCGTGGACCTCTACGTCTATAGGAGGGGGCGGGAGCTCCTGTCCGTCGGCGTAGTTCCGCTTGAGGACATGTTGCCCGAAGTCGCCTACGTCAAGATGTCTTGGGCCCTCGCGAACTTCAAGCGCGAGGAGGTGCCCGCAGTCTTGAAGACGCCGGCGGCCTACGAGATCACGCCGAGGAGCGAGCCTGACGCCTTCATAGGGGAGCTGTAGATGGACCTAGTCGACGTAGTGGACGCCCTTTGCGGCATAAGGCGGGTGGGCTGGCTACAAAGAGGCGTAGAAAACGCGGAGACCGTCTGCCAGCACGCGTTTCTCGTAGCGCTACTGGCCGGCGAGATAGCGGCCGAGCTCAGAAAGGCGGGGAGCGATGTCGATCCCGCCAGCGCGGTGGCCGCCGCAGTAATTCACGACTTGGCCGAGGCCGAGCTGGGGCATCCGGGGAACGGCGTGAGGTCGGCCGTCAATTGGGAGGAGCTAGAGCTCGACGCCATGAGGAGGCTCTACCCCCACCTCTACGACCTCTTCGAGGCCTATAGGTCCTCTAAAGGCGAGTTGGGGACGCTGGTGTCTTTCGCCGACAAGCTCGCCACACTCATAAGGGCTTGTAGATACGCCAAGAGGGGCTACGACACCAGAGACCTAATAGAGGCCTTTAGGCGACGCCTATCGGGATATCCAGACCCCTACCCCCATCTCCTGGAGAAATATCTAGCTAGGTATTGTCGAGGCGTTCTATCCTAACGGAGTCGGGCCTCCTCGGTATTATTAGGCTTTTCCCAAGGGGGTCCTCCACTATTAGTGTAAAACCGCCTGTATCTATCGCCCTTTGTACCCTCTTTATGAAGTCGTCGACCTTCTCGGAGCTCTCCGGCTCGAGGACCTTTAGGCTCTCGGCGTAGTCCAACGCCCTGTAGAGCACCCCCTCGACAGTGGTGACGAAGGGCTCCGCCTGGGGGCCCGGCTCGAGGCTGAAGCCGAGATCGGGGGACTTTATGGCGCCCGTCTTAGACCTGACCACTATGGACTTGGCCACGTCGTCGCCGTCCTCTGCCTTAAATATAATCCTAGTGGGATTGCCAGCCTCGACGTAGTCCACATCGAAGAACTTATAGCCGCAGGTCCTACAGACGCCCACCGAGACCACTATGTTGCCGTAATACGGCGCCTCGTATAGGAACTCAGTGTAATAGAAAGTAGCGGCGCCGCATACCGGACATCGAGCCGTCGTTTGGGCTAAAATCGTGGCGCCCGACCGCCTGTCTTCTCCCTCCCTTCGATCTTCGCCGCCAGCCACGTGCGGGCTGGATGCGTATTATAAATCATTACCGCCCTTTTGGACAATATTTAAATAAGCGGGGCGTGCTCGCCCCCATGAGGAGGACAGACACCGTGGCACTGGTCATAGTGGTGGTGTCGGCCGTCTTGGTCTCCCTATTCCTACAGGGCTTTTGGTCCATCGTCCTCTCCATATCGACCTGCGGGGGCCTCTTGTGGTATACAGTGCTTGGCGTTATGCTTGCAGTAGTGGTATTCTACGCCCAGGATAGGAACAGCACTTTGTTGTGGGGCGTCGCCATATTCCTGTTGTTGATATTTGTGGTTCTGGCCCTCTATTTGACTACAGGCGGGGCCGCCGCTTGGTATCCCGCTTGTTAAACCTCGACGTCTTGCGGCAAGAGGGCTGGGGGCGCCACCCTAAAAAACCGAGGGCAGATGGACCTCCATGTACGTCGTCAAGTTCGGCGGCTCGGCGATAACGGACAAGAAGAGGCCCTATACCTATAGATGGGGCAGATTGAGGGCCGCCGCAAGCGCGCTGAGGGGCCACGCGGCGATTTTGATCCACGGCGCCGGCAGTTTCGCCCACCCTCACGTGAAGACTTTCGGCATTACGCCCATGGGGATTTCCTACACAAAGGCCGCGTTGAGGAGACAGACGGCCATGGTTGTCGAGGACCTAACCGCCGCGGGCATCTACGCCATGCCTATAGAGCCCAGCGACGTCTTTTGGGGCACGCGGCTGGTCCGGCGGGAGCCTCTGGACTCCGCACTATCGTCAGGCTTGTACCCGCTCCTACACGGCGATATAGTGCCCTCAGACGGCGGATATGTCGTTATAAGCGGCGACGATATAGCCGTAGAGCTCGCCGCCGCGTATAGGCCCGACGCCGTTGTCTTCTTGATGGACGTAGACGGCATCTATACGGCGGAGCCGGGGACCCCCGGGGCGGTCAAACTGCGCGCCATCGCCGGCGCTGTGGTCGAAGGCGGCGCCGCTGGCATCGACGTCACGGGCGGCGTGGCCAAAAAGGTGGAGGCGGGCCGCAGAATCGCGGGGCTGGGGGTCCCCGTCTATTACTGCTCTATCGACGACGTGGACGCCGTCAAGAGGATAACAAGGAGGGAAAGCCCGGACACTTGTACCGCGATAGAGCCTAGAACTGCCTCTGGACTATAAAGGCCGCCAGCTCCTCCAAGTCCTTGGTGTGGGGCAACCTCTCCAGGCTCCTCAAGGCCTTTTCCCTATATTCGTCGGCGAGCCTCAACGCCCTCTCCTTGGCGCTAGTGCGCTCCAAGAGGGCGACCGCCCTTTTGGCGTCTTCGTCGCTGACGGAGGCGCGCGACAATATCGACAAGAGCTCCGTCTTGGCCGCCCCGTCGAGCTCGGCGAGGCCCAGCAGGATCACTACGTTGCCCCTTTTGTGCTCCTTGACGTCTTTGCCTATCTCCTTCCCGAACTTCTTGGGGTCTCCGAATATGTCGAGCACGTCGTCTACGATCTGGAACGCAATGCCGGCGTTCATCCCGAAGTCCCACGCCGACTCTATTAGGGCCTTGTCGTCGACTACGCTCATGGCGCCCCATTTGGCCGCGGCGGCTATCAACGCGCCGGTCTTTAAGGAGACCATCTTGATGTAGTCCTCAAGCCTCACCTCGGGCCACCTCGCCTTGACGAAATAGGGATCGTCCCTTCCGGCGAGCTCGAAGAGTATGTCGAGCCTCTCGCCTTCGTCTATGGCCCTTATCACGCCCGCCACCTCCCGCGCGAATTCGAGGGGCTTCGGCGTCTCCAACACGGCCTCCTCTATGGCCTCCCTATACCATATGCCTATTAATATCGCGGCGTAGTCGCCGAAAGCCGCTCTGGTGGTCGGCTTGTTCCTCCTCACCTCCCCGCGGTCTATGATGTCGTCGTATATGAGCGAGTAGTTATGTATGAGCTCCACAATGGCCGCCGCGGGCACCGCCTTCTTGAAGTCGCCCAGCGCCTCGGCCACGGTCAAGGTCAAGACGGGCCTGAGCCTCTTCCCGCCAGTGGCTATTTGGTAGAGCACGGCGTCCTTGAAGTCAGGCGCGACGCCTCTGGAGAGGTACTCCACAAGGGCCTCCTCTATGTAGCGCCCATATCTCTGCGAGAGCCTATCCAGTACGTCCATATCGCGCTATCTCCGCCTCTTTAAATGGATATATACTGTGGGGTACTGGGGCCTATGGATCCAATACTGCTTGCCGCCGTCGTCGCCGTCCCTCTACTGGCCCTCGCCGCATATAGGGCCGGCTTCATAAAGCTGAAAGGCGCGCTTGTGGGGACGTTGGTGGCTTGGACCCTCGAGGCGGCGGGGCTCGGCGTATTTTCGCTCTTCGCGTTCTTTTTCATCTCGGCGAGCCTCTTCACTAGGCTGAAGGGCTCTTGGAAGGCCGAGCGAGGGCTTAAGGACGTGGCGGGGCGGTCCATCTCGCAGGTCGTGGGGGTCGGCACGCCCATGGCCCTCTTCGCCCTGCTCTATATAGCCGGCGTGGGGCCTGCGTTGACGGCGACCGCCGCGGCTATCGCCATAGCCACAGCCGACACTTGGGCCAGCGAGATAGGAGTGGCCTACGGCGGCAGGCCCAGGCTCATCACAAAGCCTTGGCTTAAAGTAGAGCCCGGCACCTCGGGCGGAGTGACGCCGGCGGGCTTCGCGGCGTCGCTGGCGGGAGCCGCCTCCATAGCCGCCCTGTCGTACCTCCTCCTGGGCCTAAACCCCTTCGTGGTGTTCGGGCTGGGCTTCGCCGGCGATATTCTGGACAGCATCTTGGGCGCAGTGGCCCAGAAGAAGTACGTCTGCAACGGCGTCATGTACGACGAGCCTCGATGTCAGAACTTCGAGGCGTTTGGTTATTTGACCAACGAGGCCGTCAACTTGATAGTCGAAAGCGCCCTGGGCCTGGCCTATATAATCGCAAGCCTCCTGTAATATTCCAACTCGGCGTATTTAAACGGCACGTTTAGCTCAACAAAACAAGACCTGTGATACAGGCAGAGTGGGGGTAAATGGATCCCATCCGATTCACAAGGCTTATTTTGCGCCGGACCCCTCCCCACATGAAGGCCTTTAACGTCACAGACTTCAAGGAGGTCACCCGGACCGTCGCGACGGGGTTGTACAAGATCGTCTCGGAGGCCCGCGGCAATTGCGTCTCATTCACGCCGCGCCGCGTCCTCGAGTTTGCAGGCATCGATACAACGGCTCCCATCGCGTTGACTCTCGTCAAGCACATATTGGAAGGCCTCACCGCGAGGGGGCTCGTGGTTAAGGACGACAGTAGGTCCAAGGTGAGGTACATCATCTGTAGGGGCCGCTCTCAGCTTTGGGAGCCTCTAAAGAACGGCGCGATTGAAGAAGTAACTGATATAATCTATAACTCCGTCGAATAGCTAGTGGAGAAAATTCTGTTGAAGTCCTTTCTCGACGAGCTGGGCGAGGAGGACAACGACGTATCTTATTTCGAGGGCTACGCCGTCAAGATCGATGGGTTTGCGGAAAGTACGGCCAAACTGCCTTTCCACACCTATGAGGATTTGGGGTGGCGCGCCGTCGTCGCGACTCTAAGCGACCTCTTAGTGAAGCTCGCAACGCCGAAAGTCCTGCTGAGCTCCATAACTGCGCCCGACGCCGCGAAGGCCCTCGAGGTCTTCAGAGGCATTAAGGAGGCGGCGGCCTTCTTCGGGCTCAGATATATAGGCGGCGATTTAAATCAAGGCCGCGAGGTCGTAGTGGACATAGCGGCCGTAGGGGCCGCCCCCATGAAAATAGGGAGGAGGCCGAGGCCCGGCCACGTCTTGATCACACCGCCTCTCTTCGGCTATACCGGCCTCGCCTTTTCGGCCATGGACGAGGCGTCCCCTATAGTGGTCAGAGGCGTCTCGTGGCTGAAAAGGCCCGTCCTCGATTGGCCCAAGCCGCCGCCGCCTCAATGTATCTCGGCCTCTATGGACTCCTCCGACGGCCTCGCCGACGTGCTTTGGACTATGGCTAAAGGCGTCGATATAATAATCGAGCGGCTACCCGCGCCCGAGGAGGTCGTCTCCGAGGCGGCAAGGCTCGGCGTGGAGCCCGAGGAGGTGGTCTTCAACGCCGGCGAGGAGTACCTTCCAGTTTTCGCCGTAGATCCCCGCTGCGTCCCCGAAGGCTATGTGGAATTCGCCAGAGTGGTCGAGGGGGCGGGGAGGGTCTACTATAAGGGAGAGGAGTTGAAATATAGGGGGTGGTCCTACTTCAAGTGAAAGGTGGATATATACAATTATACATTTCGTGTATTCGATAGCCGCCACTGCGGCGCTCGCCTTTATGTTGACGGCGTTTGTGGCCCTCTATGCCCTCTATTATACATACGACAAAATCCTACACGCCTACCTCCCCGTCAAGATCGCCGTCGAGGCTTGGCGGGAAATCAAGAGCCAACTGCCAAACGCCACGATCTGTATGGTAGAAGAAAACGCCGTGAGGGCCGTCTCGACTGGGAGTAAGACTATATACTTCTCGTCGGCCGCTATATTCAACGCCACCATTAAGGGCTTGAGGGGAGAACTGCCCTTCCCCCTCGAAGGCGGGGCCGAATTCGAGGGCGAGGTCTTCATCTTCTACGCGCATATGTTCAACTGGACTCTCCACGGCGAGGTGGACTGGCTGAAGCCGGCCACCCTTATAGATGCCGCCTCGGAGATCTCCAAGGCGTCGATAGAGGGCAGTTTGGGCGACGTCGCTGAGAGGCTCGCCGCCTACGTCCCGCCCGGCTTCTCCCTTACGGGGCATCTAGAGGGCGTCCTGTACAGGCGGGGCTCCGTTTACACGGGCACCCTCACGGGGTCGTTGACCCTATTGGAGAGGCAGAAGATGCGGTGTCTAGGCTACTACCTCAACGAGACCTTCGCCCCCCATATAGAGGCCAAGCTCCATATAGACGACAACTCGACGGAGGTCTATGTCTATATACCAGTAGATATAACCAAATGAGCCGGGACTGGCGGGCGGAGGGCCGGCGAGGCCGGCGCCGTGAGCGCCCGCGGGGATATATTTTATTGAAGAACAAGCCTCGTGGGGCGTAGAGGGGTATATTTCATCGAGGATCTGCCTCAAGTAGGAACTAGGTACTACGGAGTGGTCGACCAAGGCACCAACGTGGTGGAGGTCAGGCCGACCAGTCTCTGTCCGTTGAACTGCGCCTTCTGTTCGGTCGCCGCTGGGCCGCTGGAGGCGAGGAGGTGGGCCGACTTTGTCGTTAAGAAGGACGCCCTGGTGGAGGCGTTAAGGGCGGCGGTCAAATATAAAGGCGACGGCGTGGAGGTACATATAGACGGCATGGGGGAGCCGGGGGTATATCCGGACCTAGTCGAGTTGGTCCAAGAGGCTAAATCCATAAGGGGGGTCTCTGTGGTGTCCATACAGACCCGTGCGTTTTTCCTAAATGAGCGGAAGGTAGAGGAGCTTGCCGAGGCTGGACTCGACAGGATGAATTTAAGCCTCGACGCAGTGGACCCCGACCTCGCGGCCGTGCTGGCCGGCGCTAAGTACTACGACCCCAGACGGGCGATGGCTCTTGCGGAACACGCCGTGAGGAACACAAGAATGGACGTAATAGTGTCCCCCGTCTGGCTCCCCGGTCTCAACGACGAAGAGATCCCGAAAATAGCCCGATGGGCTGTAGGCGCCGGGCTCGGCAAGAGGTGGCCTGCCGTCCTGATACAGAAGTACATACCGCATAAACGGGGCAGACACCCCAGAGGGCTCAAGCCGGTCGACTGGAGCGCCTTTTGGGAGAAGATCAAGTCTTGGGAAGCACGGCTCGGCGTCAAGTTGGACTGGCGCGGAGAGAACCCCTTCGGCGTCCAGAAGAGGCCGGCGCTCCCCAAGCCCTTAAGGGCGGGCCAAAAGGTCAAGGTGAGGATAGCGGGGCGCGGCATATTCAGGGGCGAATATCTAGCAGTCCCCGTCAAGCTCGCCGGAGATCCCCTACTAGATCGGGCAGTCACGGTGGTCTCCAGCCGCGAGCTTGAGGCCGGCGCCGAGGCCGTAGTGAGGATCATAGAAGACGAGGACAACATCCTCCTGGCGAGGCCCGAGGTGGTCTTCCTATAACGTAAAGACTCCGCGCTCGTCGGCCAGCAGGACCACCGCGTCGCGCCTCTTGGCGAATATGCCGCTGTCCACAACGCCCGGCATCAATTTGAGCTCGTCCTCGAGGGAGGGGCTTATGGGCCCCGGCGGAGTCCAGTCGATTATGTAGTTGCCGTTGTCGGTGACCAGAGGCCCCAACTTGCCGCCGCACTTACAGGTCCTAAGCTCCGTCCTGCCGCCCCACCTCCTCTCCACTTCGCGCGCCACATGGCGCCAAGCGGGCGGCAAGACCTCTATGGGTATTGGGTGCCGGGCGGGCACCGAGCCCACCAGCTTGCTGGCCTCCGCGATTATGACCAACACCGAGGCCCTATAGTCGATTATCTTCTCTCTGACCATGGCGCCGCCCCCGCCCTTTATGAACACCCTATCTTTAGACACCTCGTCGGCTCCGTCCACAGCTACGTCTATCCTGTCGACAGCCCACAGAGGCGCCAAATAGGGCCCCAGTCCCGCCTCGGCCGCTTTGATTTCACTGTCGACGCTCGACGATACTAAAGTCACCTTGAGCCCCCTCTCCGACACAATTCTGGCAAGCTCCTCTATGAAGACCTTGGCCGTAGAGCCGGAGCCCAGGCCCACCACGGCGCCGTCCCTTACGAACTCGGCCGCTCTTCGCGCCAAGGCGACCTTCACGACACGCAGAATTTGCCGGAATAAAAAGACTCGGTCCCTCCCGTCGTAGGCTTCGACCGGCTAGGGGTACGCCCCCTCTAGGGCCATCAAGCTCCTCAAGGCGTCCCTTATGCTCAAAATGCCCACGACCCTTCCGCCCTCCACAACCGGCACGTGCCTTATGCCGTGTTCGATCATCTTTTGGGCAGCCATCAGCACCGAGTCGTTGGGGTGTACTCTCACCAGCTCTTTAGGCGCCAGCTTTTCGAGCGGCGTGTCTAGGCTCATCCCCTCGGCCACGACCCTCACGAGGTCGCGCTCAGTGAATATGCCCACGGGGTTTCCCAAGTCGTCGACCACCAAGACCGCCCCTATGTTGTAGGCGTACATTTTAGAGACGGCGCACCTTATGGTGTCGCGCGTAGTGCAGAAAATAACCCGGTCGTTCATGATGTTCTTCACCTCCATAAGAGGCTTGAACCCCCTACTAATAAGTTTTATCATTATTATTAGGTGCACCATAAAGGATAAGAGGAATGACTCACAGTAGACTCATGCGGGTGGCCTTCATAGACCTCGAAGGGAATACCGTCGAGGTGAAAGAGGTAGAGGCGCAGGGCCCCGTCAGCCTCGGCCTAAAGGTACACGAAGATGTCGAGAGCTGGCGCCTAGACCCCCTGTCGCCCCGCTCGCCGTTAGTGGTGGGCATGGGCCGCTTCGTGGGCGGCCGCCTCATAGGGACCCATAGGATTGTCGCTGTGTTCAAAAGCCCGATGACCAGAGGACTCCACGCGAGCGCTCTGGGAGGCGCCGCCTACAAGATGATGGGGGCCGGGATAGACGCCTACGTCATCGTCGGCAAGGCGCAGGGGCCCGTGGTCATCTTGTCGTCACAAGAGGGCGTGAGGATAGAGCCCGTCAATCCCGTCTACGACTACCAAGGCCTCAAGGGCGCCTACGCCTTCACGAAGTACCTCTACGACGCCTATAGGGAGTTCTTCGTGAAGAACAACGCGAGGGCCGTAGTGGTGGGCCCCGCCGCGTGGAGCACATATAACGGCGCGTTGGTTTCCATAGATATAAACCCCAAGGGCGAGTTCTCTAAAGGCGCCGAGGACTTCGCCGCCCGCGGAGGGCCTGGCACGGTCGCGGCGCAAGGCCACAATCTGGCCGCCATAATAGCTGGGGGCAAGGCAAGAGCTAGATACCAAGTCGTGTCCGACATACATAAGGTGGACGAAATAGCGAAGGTCAAGCTGAAGAAGAACTACCTAGAGGCGCTACAGGAAAAGACCATTAAATACCGCTTCGACCCAGGCCTGGGCACTGGCGGGACCTTCGGCGTGAATTACGTCCACTACCGCGACTTGTTGCCCCTCTTCGGCTACAAATCGATATATATGGACAGAGAGGAGAGGATAAGACATGTAGATGCCATATTGAGGCTGTTCTGGAAGCCCTTCAACGAGCTGGTCTTCGAGAAGGCGAGGTCTTGGTACAACTGCGGCGAGCCCTGCCCCGTCACCTGCAAAAAGGTGTGGCAGGGCAAGAAGGTCGACTACGAGCCCTTCCACGCCATGGGCCCGTTTATAGGCGTATATACCTTCGAGGACTCTGTGGGGCTTGTGGACCAAATAGACGCCTACGGCCTCGACGCGATAGAGATGGGCCACGTGACCGCGTGGCTCTTCGACGCGGTGGAGCACGGGCTCTTGGCCCCCAGCGAGGTCGGGATAGGCGATAGGCCCGCCTTCAATCCGGCCGAGTTCAAGCCCGAAGTCGACTCCAAGAGGAACGCGAAGCTGGCGGGAGAGCTCTTGAGGGCCTTCGTCGAGGGGGGCGGCGAGGCGGTAGAGCTGACGGCCAGACTGGGCATAAGGAGGGCCGCCAGAGAGCTGGACAAGAAGTTCGCCGACAGGACCGCCAAGGCCGGCGTGAAGTTCAAAGACCTGGCCGTCTTTGTGGCGTACGGCGAGGACGGCTACATGACGCCGAACTTCTACTGGGCGCCCGGCATGGTGGCTCCCATGTACGTACAGGGCAAGTACTGGACCAACTACAACCCCACCTTCATGCCGCCTGAAGAGTTCGCCAAGACCGCATACGACCGCGCCGTAATGGAGGCCCTAATCGAAGACGCAGGCATCTGTAGGTTCCATAGAGGTTGGGCGGAACCTATCGTCGAAGACTTATTCAAGCTGACGGGGTGGCAACTGGACAGAGGCGTCTACAAGAAGTTCGCCGAATATTCCATCAAGGCGGGCGCCGACCCGAGGCCTTGGGAGAGCAAGAGGGCCATGGACGTAGTCTCGACGATGGCCAGAGAGCTGGGCGCCAAGGACTGGAAGTTCGACTCCTATGAGGCCTATATGGAGTGGTGGCGCCGCTATAAGGACGCCTTGGATAAACTCCTAGGTATAACTAAGGCATAGTTATTTTCTATCAAGTGTCATCAAGTTAAAGTAGATAATGCTTAAAAGCCCGATTGTGTAATATTGGTATGAAGTACGTATACTCAAACGCCACATCCTGCGGCGTGCCGCTCGGCGGCATAGGCGCCGGCTCTGTCGAGATACGGGCCGACGGGCTCCTCCACGACTGGCTCATATTCAACAACGGCGTCTGGTCGACTGTGGAGAGCCGTAGGGGGTTCTACCCGCTGGACGAGAGGAGCTTCTTGTTGGCGATAAGAGTTAGCGACGGCCGTGGCGTATATGTGAGACAACTACAATCGGCCGGGTATATACTCGGCGGCGATCCGTATAGGGTGCCCTGGCTGAAGCCCGTGAAGTATATAGAATTTTATGGGGAGCCCCCGTTGGCTCGGCTCAAATACATAGACGACTTGCCTGTAGAGGCTGAGGCCGAGTTCCTCTCGCCCTTCATACCGGGCAACTTAAAAGAGTCCTCGATACCTGCCGTAATCGTAAAGCTGTCAGTGAAGAACATATCGGACAGGGCGTTAGATATATCCCTCTTGGCTTTGTTGAAGTCGCCTTTCGGCAAGTCGGCTGTTAGGTTTAGAGGTGGAGTCCTGTCGGTGAAAGAACGCGGAGAGGCTACAGACAGCCCGCTTCGCGACGGCTCTATGGCTCTTGCCGTAATTTCTGACAACGCGAACGCGACGGCGTTGAGGGCTCCGGGGTACGAGGAGCGCGGATTTCAGGGATATGACAACGCCGTAGAGGCGCTCAAGGCTTGGATAGACTTCAGGAGCGCGGGCGCGGTCAGAGGACCCCCGGCGCGAGAGGGCGACCACCTATGGGCCGTTGTATCGACTTCGTTCAGATTAGAGCCTGGAGGCAATAAGGAGGTTTTCTTCGTGCTTACATGGTTCTTCCCAAACCATGTGGATCAATTCGGCGAGAGGCTGGGCCACTATTACGAGAACTTCTTCGACGGCGCGGAGGCCGTGGCCCGATACGTCGTGGAGAATCTAGGCCGCCTATACGGCGAGACCAAAAAACTACACGACGCACTATACGGCGTCAAGGGCCTCGAAGTCTGGGTAGCCGACCTAGTGGCGTCTCAGTTGGCAAATCTGGTGAAAATAAGCTGGCTCACTAGAGACGGCAGGTTCGCGTTGTGGGAGGGGCTCGGCGATAAGTACTACGGAGGGCCCGAGCGGAACGCCTTCAACACCACCGACGTGATGGCCTACGCCATGCCCGCGTTGGTGTCCCTATTTCCAGAACTGGCGGCGAAGTACCTAATACAACACGCGGCCTTCTCGTTAAGGAGAGGCACACCCGAGTGGGTCCTCTACGCCATCTCTATCCCCGAAAACCGCCGCGAGTTCGAGAAGGAGCTCGCTAGAGACCCCTCATTGGCGTTGGACTGGCAGAAACTACTCGCGACGACAGCTAAAATAGTCGAGAAGACCGGTAAGGACCCCGCTGGGCGTATAGCCCACTACCTCGACAGGTCGATAAAGGGGGTCGACGGGTATCATATGGTCGACTTGATGCCCAAATACGTCTTGATGGCCTACATCGCGGCTAAGTGGACGGGTAATTTGAACCTATTACAGAACTTATGGGACGTCGTAGAGGGCGCCGTGGAGAGCATAGCGAAAAGCCAAAGCGTAGAAGGACTGCCCTACCACACCACGCTGTCCGGATTCGAGTGGTATAGAGCAATCCGCCTCCTCTTCGAGGGCTCCGCGACGCAGGCTGCAAACGCCGCGTTACAACTATTGGGCCAGAACGTCTTGCCGGTGGGTTTCCAGACCTTCGACACTTGGGCCTTCTACGGCGTCTCGTCTTACGTCCTCGCCCTATGGGCGGCCGCCCTAAAGGCGGCCATAGACGGCGCCAGGAGGCTCGGCAAAAGCGCCGATAAGTATATAGAGCTGTTGAGGAAGGCCGAGGAGGGCCTCGGCGTGTTGTGGAACGGCGAGTACTTCGACTTGTGGTGGGACCCCATAACCAACGAGAGGGACAGGGCATCTATGGCGGCCCAGCTCTTCGGCCAGCTGCTGGCCCACATGGCAGATCTGGGCTATATAGTGGAGAGGGATAAGGTGGTCTCGTCCTTGAGGGCCGTCGTAAAGTACAACCTGGCCCCCGACGAGGGCCTAATAAACGGGGTATATCCCGGTGGGGACAGGCCATCGTTCACAGGGCCTTCGACATATCGCAACTTCACCAAGGGGCCCTACCTCCCTACTTGGCAGATGGACACGCCGTGGTCCGGCGTGGAGTTCGCCGTAGCTGGCCATATGTTCTACGAGGGGCTTTTAGAGGAGGGGCTCGCCGTACTTAAAGCAGTACACGAACGCTACGAGAGGGCCGGCCACTATTGGAACCACGTGGAGTGGGGGACCCATTACATGCGTCCCCTCTCCGCATGGACTGTAGTCCTCGGCGCGTTGGGGCTCAAATACGACGGATTCGAGAAGGAGCTCGCGTTGAGGCCTGTAGTGGAGCCGTTGAGGTGGATATTCGCGGTAGCTGGCAACTGGGGCGTCTTGGACTGGGGCGGAGATAAGGCTTCCCTCAAGCTAGAAGGCGGGATGTTGGAGTTGGCCGCGTTGAGGCTCCCGAAGAGGCCGGCCCGCGTGGCGGTGAACGGACAGCCCGTCCCGTTCGAGTCCGTCGAATCTGGCGGGGCATATAAGGTCAAGTTGGGCGGGCTCGTCAGGCTGGAGCCCGGCGTCGTGTTGGAAATAGCCTTTTAACGTAAATTTTCACGCCTATAAGCATATTTGTAAAGTATGGTTAAATATTTATTACGCTACTATCATAACGTCGTGATCGAAATAAGATTCCACGGCCGCGGCGGCCAGGGCATGGTCACAGCCTCGCAAGTCCTGGCCACCGCCGCAATAATGGAGGGCAAATACGCCCAAGCCTTCCCGGAGTTCGGCCCGGAGCGTAGAGGCGCGCCGGTCAAAGCCTATTTGCGCATAGACGACAAGCCCATATATAAACGCGAGCCCGTCGTAGAGCCGGACGTAGTTGTGGTGGGCGACCAGTCGTTATTCGCTTCGGAAAACCCCCTAGAGGGGCTGAAGCCCAACGGAGTTCTGGTGGTCAACGGGGCCTACAAGGCGCCCGTCAAGACCTATTACGTAGATGCGACGGGCCTGGCGTTGAAGGTATTGGGGAAGGCCATCGTCAACACGGCCATGATAGGAGCTGTGGTCAGAGCCACCGGCGCGGTGAGGCTGGAGACGGCCGTCGCGGCGCTCGGGAAGTACTTCAGCGGGAAGATCTACGAGCTCAACGCGCAATTGGTAAAAATGGCGTTCGACCAGACTAAAGAGCTATGAGCCTCCCCAAAGTCCGCGAAATACCGATAGGCGGCATCGTCACAGAGCCGGGCTCCTCGCGGAGGAATTTAACTGGGGGATGGCGTAGCTTAAAGCCGGTGCTCCACGACGATAGGTGTATCCGTTGCCGCATCTGTTGGATGTACTGCCCCGAAGGCACAATTAAGGAGATAAAAGGCGAGTTTGTGGTCAAGGGGAAGAAGTACCAATACAGATACGAAATAGACTACGACTACTGTAAGGGCTGCGGCATATGTGCGCACGAATGCCCCACTAAGGCGATAGAGATGGTGCCGGAGGCATGACCGCCGCAACTGCCCAAATCCAAAAGGCCAAGGCGGTCTTGGCGCTCACGTCGAACTACGCGGTGGCCTACGCCGTCAAGGCGGCCGACGTGGACGTAGTGGCCGTCTACCCCATTACGCCGCAGACCACCATCGTGGAGAAAATAGCCGAATTCGTCGACGACGGGGAGCTCAACGCCGATTTGATACATGTGGAGTCCGAACATTCGGCCATGTCGGCAGTAGTGGGGGCGGCCGCCGCCGGGGCCCGCGTGTTCACGGCCACCAGCAGCCAGGGCCTCGAGCTGATGCACGAGGTGCTACATATAGCCTCGGGCCTCCGCCTGCCTGTGGTCATGGCGGTGCCGGCGCGCGCCCTCTCGGCGCCCATTTCTATACACGGCGACTACGGCGACGTCATGAACACGAGAGATACGGGGTGGATAACCTACATAGCCTCCTCCGCCCAGGAGGTCTACGACACAGTAATACAGGCCTATAGGGTGGCCGAGAGCGTCCTGTTGCCCGCCATGGTGTCGTACGACGGCTTCTTGATGTCCCACACCACAGAGCCCGTGGAGCTGAACGACGAAGAGGATGTCAGGCGCTTCCTGCCCAGAGGGGAGAGGCCCAACGTGTTGAGGCCGGAAAAGCCCATCACCATGGGCGCCTTCGCCATGCCCGATTGGTACTACGAAATAAAATATCAAGTACAGGAAGCCCTACAGAGCTCTCTAAAGGCCATAGAGGAGGTAGACGAAGAATACGGGAGGACCTTCGGGAGGAGGTACGGCGTAGTGCAGACCTACAAGATGGAGGACGCGGACTACGCCATCGTCGCCTACGGCGGCGCGTCTTTCGGCAACGCCCGCGAGGCGGCGGATATAGCTAGAGAGAAGGGCATAAAGGCCGGCGTCATAAGGCTGAGAGTATTCCGGCCGTTCCCCACCTCATATATAGTCAAGTACCTATCCGGCGTGAAGGCGTTCGCCGTAGTGGACAGAGCCATAGCCTTCGGCGGCCCCGGCGGCGGGCCCGTCTTCACCGACGTGGCCGCCGCCTTGTGGATGAACGGAATCGACGTGCCGGGGATCTCGGTCATACACGGGATAGGCCAGAGGTCCATGTACGTAGAGGACTTCGTCAAGATATATGAAATGTTGAGAGACGGCGAAAAGAACAAAATAGTATATATGGGCTTGAGGCTATGAAGGTCGTATATAAGGCCATCTGGGACCTCCCCGTCGAGGAGCTCTTCGCGTCCGGCCACCGCGCCTGTGCCGGTTGCGGACCCGCCATAGCGATGCGTTGGATAACAAAAACCGCAGGTCCCAACACCATAGTAGTGAACGCGACGGGCTGTATGGAGGTCACGACGACGCAGTACCCGGAGACCGCATGGATGGTGCCCTACCTACATGTGGCCTTCGAGAACTCGGCCGCGGCGGCCGCCGGCATAGATTCGGCAATAAGGGTACTGACGAAAAAGAGCCTCTGGAAGTCCGGCAAGACCAACGTGATAGTGATCGCAGGGGACGGAGGCACCTACGACATAGGTCTCCAGTCCCTAAGCGGAATGTTGGAGAGGGGACACCACGTCTTGTATATACTGTACGACAACGAGGCCTATATGAACACCGGCATACAGAGAAGCGGCGGGACGCCGCGCTTCGCCTGGACCACCACCACCCCCGTCGGGAAGGCCATCAGGGGGAAGATACAGGCCAAGAAGGACATAATGGGCATCGTGATGGCCCATAGGGTGCCCTACGCCGCCACGGCGTCTATATCCAACATAATCGACATGGCCAACAAGATAAAGACCGCGTTGGAGTACACGGAGGAGGGCCCCACCTTCATACACGTACTCGCGCCCTGTCCGCCCGGCTGGCGCTACCCAGAAGAGCGCACTGTAGAGGCCGCGAGGCTCGCCGTCGAGACGGGCTACTTCCCGCTGTATGAATACGACCACGGCAAGATTAGGCTCAACCCGCCCACCTCGGCGATGGCGGCCGACCCCAAGCGCAGAAAGCCGTTGAGGGAGTTCTTGAAGTTCCAGGGGAGGTTCGCCCACCTCACCGACGCCGAGATCGAAGAGCTGGAGAAAGAAGTCGTGGCGAACCTCAACTACCTGGCAAAACTGGCGTCGCTCTAAACTTTTAAGGACCATAGATATACATGTGGACCTTCGAGAAGCTAAACGACTGTATAGAACGTAGATATATATCTGGGGAGAGGTTGACCCTGGCCCAGTTTAGAATAAAGGCGGGCTGCACGGTCCCCACGCACAGCCACGAGAACGAACAGATAAGCCTACTGCTGGAGGGGAGGGCCCTCTTCGTGTTGGGCGGCGAGGCGAGGGAGGTCTCGGCCGGCGAGGCGGTGCTGATACCGCCGCGAGTCCCCCACGAGGTCAGGGCGCTGACCGATATAGTAGTGATCGACGTCTTCTCGCCTAGACGCGACGATTGGGAGAAAGGCGGGGACCAGTACCTCCGCCGTTGAGGAGCAAAAATAAAGGTAGTTTTTGTTATAGGTATCACCCAACTGATATGCAGGTCCTATTGTGGTGGTGTACATAGGTCTTATTAAATAGCGGCGTCGGATGTCCATGCGCTTAAAGTTCCTGCCCCTAGCATTAATAGGGCTAGCCGCGTTGACGTTAGCGGCGCCCATAAATGTAGTCTTCCCCTACAACGCACAAATACAATACCTGGCCTACAAGACCGTAAGTCTGACCGTACAGCTAGGCCCCGGAGGGACCTACACCATATCGCCGCCTGCGGTGACTCCCGGCTCGGGCTTCGCCTACGCCGGTATGGTAATACAGCTCCAGGGCGTGTACCCCTCGATACAAGTGGCCGCCAACGGCTTCTACAGCAAGTCCTACAACTCCGAGGGCTTCCTGCAGGCCGTATACGTCGGCCCTGACGCCAACAAGGTGATGCTCATAAACACCGCTAACGCCAACATCCAGGTCCAGATGACCGTGACCTACCAGTTCGTATCGGACCAGTACGTCCAGCTGACCAACAGCACCGTCTTGACCATCGCGTTGCCTAACGGCAAGTTGCCTCAAGGGTTCGGCGAGAGCGCCACCGTTAGGATAGACCCCAACGCGCCCTACGTCATAAGCTCGGTGGAGCTGCCCGACGGCCAGCCCGCCAGCGCCTACCGCGTAGAGCCCAAAGTAGTGGAGCTCACTCAGCCCGGCACCTACAAGGTAGTGATATCGAGCGGCCCCTCGTTGCCGCCCGCCCTGCTGGTCAAAAGCCTACAGCAACAGACCGCCACGGTGGGCCCCAACTCGCAGCTGACCGTCAGCGGGGCCCAAATAGGCGTGCCCCAAGGCTGGCAGTTACTCGGCTACATAGTCTTCGCCTACACCGGCAACGTGAACCTAGTGGGCCAACAGTCCGGCGGGCAGATATCCATATCGGGAGGGCTAGTGGACATAGTGAACAACAACACGCTCAGCTTCGTGATTAGGTCCATAAGCTATTTGATACCGCCGCTCTGGCAGGCCCAGCTGACCTACACCATAGCGATAGTCTACGGCACCAGCTTCACCGTGACGTCGACCATGAACTCGCCTGTCAACGTGATATACATACCCGTGGTGTACAAGCCCGCCCAAGTCACCTGGCTGCCCGACCGCGCTCTAGTCAACGTGACTCAGAGCGACATGGCCGACGGCGTGTGGACCGCAGTGGTGTTACAACTGCCGGCGCTGGCCAAGATCGTGTCCATAAAGACCCCCGGCAACGCCGTGATAACCAACGCCACTGACGTCCAGCTGGTGTGGGGCGGAGGCGTGAGGATGGCCTCCATAAGCCCCGACGGACATGAGGCCTATATAGTGGTCCAGGAGGGCAACACCGCAGAGACCGGCGTCTACACCTTCATGATAAACTGGAGCCCGCTGACCATATCGGTCGTCAACAAGTTCGGCGGGCCTGTCGGCGATATCTCGGCATCGGCCGGCCAGTACAACGCGGCGGTGTCCAACGGCGTGGTGCAGGTGTACGTCTACAAGCCCGAGCCCGTGAGGGTGCAGATAGCCTATAAGGGCGTCCCCGCCGCAGATGTGCTGGTCCAGTCGCTCGACGGAAGCCAGCACGTAGTCCAGCTGGGCATATACAACGTGAAGGTGGTGGTAGTCGGCGCCCTCAACCAGCCGATACCCAACGCCCAAGTGGCCGTCACCGGGTTCCCCGCCAGCGGCACCACCGACAGCAGCGGCGCCGTGTTGTTCCAGGGGGTGCTTGAGGGCAACTACGCCCTATCGGTCAACGTGGGCAACCGCGTACATGTGACCAGCAACCTGACCGTGGCAGGCCCCAGCCAGACCGTGACCGTAGTGGTCAAGACGCCCATAGTCGCCATAATTAACGGCGTCCCGATAACGGTGACCGACACCGCCGCGGCCGCAGGAGGCGTGTCCGCCGCAGGCCTGGCGCTGGCACTCAGAAGGATGCTGAGGAAAGCAGAAGAGGGCGAGGTGGCCGAGGTAGAACAAATCTAGTTTTAACCCAAACCCCCAGCTTTCTTCCTCCCTTTTCTGTTCCGGCTCCCGCGGAGCCCGGCTAGGCGCCTCACAAACCAACTTTATATTAATGGGCACGGATCTATACATGCCTCTAATCGTCGATCTGGCCGCTGGGTATAAGGGCAGGGCCGTGGTGGACGTCAAAGTCGAGTTCAAGCCGGGCGTGACGGCCCTCGTGGGCCCCAACGGCTCGGGCAAGACCACCCTCCTCAGAGCCGTGGCCGGCGTCATAAAGCCCATGAGGGGCGGGGCCCTCCTGGACGGGAGGCCCCTCGGCCCCCGGGACGTCGCCTACCTCCCCCACGCTGGCGGGCTGGACCCCAACGCCACAGTGAGGGACGAGGTGGAGTTCTACTGGGACGTGTTGGGCGCCGAGAATAGAGAGGAGGCCGCAAGGGCGCTGGGCCTGGAGGAGCTCTGGGAGAAGAAGGTAGGCGATTTGAGCCATGGGCAGAGGAGAAGGGCAGAGCTGGCGGTGGTGCTGGCGTTGAGGAGGAGGGCCTTCCTCCTAGACGAGCCGCTGAAGGGCCTCGACCTACAGTACAGAGAGGCCGTCCTCAAGCTCTTGAGGACTCTGGGCGAATATGTGATATATACGACCCACGAGCCCGCTGTGGTGGAGAGGACGGCCGACTGGGTCGTGGCCGTGCGGGGAGGGAGGGCAGTATACGCGGGGCCCCTTGGCGGCCTGCGGAGGAGGGCCGTAATTAGGGCGAGGAGAGGCGGGGAGACGCTGATGGTGGAGACGGACGATGCGCAGAATAAGCTGAGGGAGCTGGAGGCGGCCGGCTACACAATTGAGGAGGTATCAAGCGCAGACCTCAAGGCCTTAATGACATGATCGCCCCCTTCGTGAAGAGGGCTTGGCGCACCGGGCGGAAGTACTACGGAGTTCTGCTGGCCATAGGGCTCGCGCTCACGGTCCTCCTGGCCTTTATATTCGCCGCGGCTCTGTATACCGTCACGCCGGCCTCCCTAGAGAGGGAAGCCGCAGCTCTGGGCATCCCGCTGGAGGTCGCCTACAGGAACTTCAAGGCGCTATTCCTACTGCTCTTCTCGACGGTCGCGGGCCTCATGGCCTCGACCACGGCGGCGTTGGTGGCAGGGGGCTCCATACAGGCCGACATGAGGAACGGGGTGTACGAGATGTTGTTCGGGAACGGCGTGCCGCCCGCCGAGCTCGCCAGAGCCCTCCTCGCCACGGCCCTATCGGCTGCGGCCGCCTTTTATCTCTTCGCGGTGGCCCTCGTGGCGGCGGTGGCGCTCCTCACCGCGCCGGAAGCCATCGCGATACTGCCGGCCCTGGCTCTGGCCGCGTTGGCCTCTGTGGTCTCAGGCGCCGTCCTCATAGTCGCCGTAGGCCTCGCCAAGCCCAACACCTTCAAGATAGCCACAGGTATAGGCACCGCGAAGGAGCTGGCATACACCATAGCCCTCGCGCCGCCCACCGCGTTGATGCTTGCGACCATCCCATTCCTCCACACAGTAGACCTCCACACGGCCACGGCCGTTATATCGATCATATCTATAGCCATGATAGCAGGAAGTATAGGGCTCCTCACAGCCACGCCCCGACTGGTCAATAAGGAAGAATTAATCACACAAGCCGAGTGAGGCGCCCACAACCGAAGGGCCGCCGCCGGGAATTGAACCCGGGTCTATGGGGCCACAGCCCACCCATAGGGGGAGCATCCGACGGACCGCCCCCCATCCTAGCCGCTAGACTACGGCGGCTCTTAGGACTAAGAGCTGTATATTTAAATCTATTCGCCTTGCCCTTTTCCGATCTACGGCCGGCCCTAGGCGCGGCGTTAGCAAGTTATCGTGGATACATTGCGGGCCCTCGCGGCTTCGGCTTGCCGCACGTCTGCGGTGAGTAGTGTCGCGTTTTTCTCAATGCTTTGAGCTATATATAAAGCGTCGTAAACGGTTATGCCGCCTTCCAGCGCTATGGTGAAGGCCAGCTCCACGTATTTCCTCTCGTCTTCTACAACGACGGCCTCTGCCTCTATTAGCCTACCGAAGGCCCTCCACACCTTAAGGACTACGTCGCGATCCGCAAGGCCCCTCGCGTGGTGTTTCCAAAGGGCGTTTGCCACCTCCTTAACGGCGAGGTCCACCGTGTAGAGCGGTTGTGCCCTGATGGCTTTACTCACGAGCTCCCAGCCCTCCTCTCTGAGGAGGTACTTGACTAGCGCCGAGGCGTCAATTACTATCGCGGTCCTCTCTGACATATGCAACGGCCGCGCCTTTAGGCGCCGGAGTTATGGCGGCGAGCTCTCTTTCTACTTCTTCCACCGCTTGTATCCTTTCGTACTCCTTTATTACCCTCTCTATGTATCTCCTGATTTCTTCGCTCCAATTGATCCTGTCTCTCAACTTGTCCATTTCCTCCTTGAGCCTCTTCGGCACGCGAATAGAAATCACCGCGCTCACAGCTCTTCAGTATTACCGCATTAATATACGTAACCTCCCAGTTTCGTATTACGGTTGTGTCTACAGACGGTCGAGTTTTTATCTCGGCTCTATATATCCACCATGCCAACTAGGAAGTACACGACTGTCTCGATACCTTATCAGCTCTACGAGAAGTTAGAAAGAATGATCGAGGGGACCGGCTTCTCTTCGGTTTCTGAATTCGTCACTTACATATTGCGGGAGGTCGTCGCAATGAAGGAGCGGCGAGCCTCGGGGGCCCAGTTGAGCCAAGAGGAGTTGAAGGAGTTGGAGGAGAAATTGAGGGCTTTGGGGTACCTCTAGATGTGGTATAGGGCCGCCAATATGACGGTCAGCAACGCCGATCTGGCCATCTCGCGCCAGCCCATCTTAGATATATCCCTCGCCGTTCTGTACTTCACGTTTTTGGCTATATTATAGGCGAATTTGGCCGTGGGCTCTATGGCGGCGACCAGCAGGAGGGGCCTTGCGGCCGCGGCGAGGGCGACGGCGGGGATCCAGGCCGCCAGCGGGGTCCAGGGCGAGACCTCCCTAAAGGCCAGCCTGGACTCGACGTAGTAGGCAGTCGCGACGTGGTAGCCCACGAAGAGGGCATAGACGGCGTAGTCGTATAGAGTCAAGCTGGGGTCCGCCATGGATTTAGCTAATAGAAATATCGAGGAGAGCATGGCCGTGCCCAGGACTACCCCCTCGACTGACCTCGCGAGCCTTCTAGCCGCGAGGGCCATATAGCTTGCGAATATTAAGGCAGCTAGGGCAAAGGCGGGCGGGCTCCAGAGCCCCAGCACAATTGAGGCCGCATATGGGGCCAAGTTGGCCGCCACGAGGGCCCAGGTCTTCGGCTTTGGCCTCAAAATTGTGTCGAATATGGGGTCGAAGGTAGCTATATGGAGCACATACGCGACGACTGCAAGGGCGGCGCCTAGAGGCGCTATTTTCGGCGCCGCTCCCGCCAGCGCTAGGATTAGAGAAAAAGTCAAGATCCCAAATACGCTCTTCTCTCTGGGGAGCCCCATGGGTCCTCCGAATTCCAAATATATATTGGGGGGCCGGGCGTTTATGTGTTCGGACTTGTTAGGGTCAACTTTAGGGACGGCGTGTGTATGCCCTCCCGATTGGGCAACATGTACGACCTATGCGGTAAAGGTCGGCTCGAGCTGGTAGTCGACGGCGATCACTCCGCTGGCGTCCTCGGCGTCGAGGCGAGGGCCGATGTGGAGCTAGCGGAATGGCCTCTGGAGGTGTCTATAGGCGTACGGCCCTCGGCCTTCGTGGCGCTCACCATAGCGCCTATATACGACGGGGCGTGGGCCTGCAACGAGGCCTATGTGGGCGGGAGGGAGCCTATAGAGTGCGCCTCCCTTCCCTCTAGCTATCCCAAAAGGCCCGGAGCTGAGCTGGACGTCCATAAATGGTGGATCCAGCCCTGGGCTACGCCTTACTTCAGCGAGGACTTCCCCGACCTTCTGCCCTTCACGATCGCCGTATTGGCGCAAATAGAGGGCGGGGGATACATGGCGCTCCTAGCCGCGTCTTCACAAGACCTAGCCGGATACATATGGGATGGCTGGACCGTCAGGGCCTATATGGGCGTCGGGGCGAAGACTATCGCTAGATCTTGGATCTTGGCCTACGGCCTTTCGGGAGACCCCTACGGGGCCTTGAAGAGGGCGTGGACTGCCTTCTTTAGGCGCCTAAACGCCAAGCCTAGAGCGGCTAAGAGGAGACCCGAGTTTATAGACTATTTAGGCTGGTGTAGCTGGAACGCCTTCCTCACAGACGTATCAAGCCGCAAGGTCTTGGAGGTCGTCAAGGCCCTTAGGGGGAGAGGCGTGCCGATCTCGTGGGTCTTAGTGGACGACGGGTGGCAGAAAGAGAGGAGGGCGAAACAGCCCTGTTGCGCCGATAGGGTCCTCACCTCGTTGAGCCCCGACGAGTCGAAGTTTCCGGGAGGCTTCGAGGAGATGGTGAGGGAGTTGAGAGCCATTGGCGTTAAATGGGTAGGGATCTGGCATACTATAAACGTACATTGGGGAGGCTTCGACGAGTCTGTAAATTTCGGCGCCCCAAGCGTGCCCTATATGTCAGCGCGGGCCCCCGTGCCGGCATATCCAGAGGCGTTATACCTATATAGGGAGCTCTACGGGGCTCTAGGCCTCTTCGATTTCGTCAAGGTGGACAACCAGTGTTCCGTTAGGCTTGTGGCCCGCCACGCTGGCGAGAAGATAGGGAGAGCCGCGGCGGCGCTCCAAACCGCCTTGCAGCTTGCCGCAGAGGAGGCGGGGCTGGAGATACTGAACTGCATGTCGATGGGGCCCGAGAACTACAGCAATTACTTCTCCAGTAATATAATGCGGACCTCCAACGACTATCTGCCCTACTGGCGCGAAGGAGCTAGGCTACACGTGCTCTCCAACGCCTACAACTCTCTGTTCTTCTCCGAAATCGTATGGCCCGACTTCGACATGTTCTCCACCTACGATCCGCACGCCAAGCTCCACCTCGTCTTGAGGATATTCAGCGGGGGACCTCTCTACATAACCGATAGGGACCCCCAAAGGACTAACGTGGAGCTGTTGAAGATGGCGGTCTTGCCCGGCGGCGAGGTCGTGAGAGTCGACTTTCCCGCCGTCCCCACCCGCGACGTCCTTTTCGACAACCCCTATAGGGGCCGTAGGCTCTTGAAGATTGCGTCGACGGTTAGAGGCAAAGCTACGGCGGCTGTGTGCAACATATCAGACAGGAGGACCTCCGACGTGTTGAAGCCCGAACATCTGCCCTTCCTGGCTAGAGCCGATGTGTACTACAAGGTCTTCTCCAAGTCGGGAGGCAGGACGTCGGGGCTGGGCGTAGAGGTCGAACTGGAGCCTCTGGACTGCGAGGTTGTGGTGCTCTCGCCGCCAGGCCTTATAGGCCTCGCCGAGTACTTACTGCCGCCTTATCCCGTAGTTGACGGAAGGCCCATCGCCCCAGGGACCCCAATAGAGATAAAATAACAGGCCGGCTTTTATGCCATGAGGGCTTTGTTCTTGGGGCCCACTGGGGTGAACATGAGGGAGGCCGTGTCAGCTGTGGCTAGGCATTTCTATAGGCTCAAGGGCCTGCCCGAAGACCCGCAGGATAAAGAGGCCAGGAGGACTCTCGCCGTCTACTTCCTAGAGGACTTCTTGAGGGCGAAGGTGGACTGGGTCGCCTTCCTCTCCAGCGACGACTATAAATGGCAGGAGGAGGAGTGGAGGGCCGCTTTCGGCAGGATGTCGAGGCGTATAGCCGACGAGGGAGCAGAACACGTCCTGGTGGGCATGAACCTGCCCTACTTCAATAGGAGTAGGTTCTTCCCGGCCTTCGACCTCTCGCCGTTTAGGGAGTTGAAGCCCGATGTTGTCGTGACGTTCATAGAGGAGGAGCACGTCATGTGGCGTAGAGTGCAGATGAGGGAGGAGAGGGGGAGGAGGACCGGGGCCGAGTTCAGACTTAAAGACATCGTGGCTTGGCGCAACACCACTATCCTCCTCGCCGACATAATCTCGCGGGAGTTGGGCGTCGACAACTACGTAGTGGCCGTGAAGCACCCAACCTCCACGTTCTATAGGCTCCTCTTCGATAGGTGGGCGCTTAAGGTCTACCTCTCGTTCCCCATAACCGCCGTGAGGGGCGACGAGAGGGCCAGAGCCGAGATAGACAGCTACAGGTCGGCCATGCACAACCGCTTCGTCGCCTTCGACCCCCTAATGGTGGACGAAAGGGCCTTGAGGACCGCCTTGGCAAGGTCGGGAGGGGACGTGGTCGAGGTGAGGGCCGAGGACGTGTGGAACGTGCCTCGGGGGCTCGAGCCGGCCTGTGGGGACGAGGAGGGGCTCTACCCCGTAAGGATACCGCGAGAACAGGTGGAGGAGGTCCTGCGGGATCTAGACAACATCATTAGGTATAAGGACTACCGCTATATACAACAGTCGGATGCCGTGGCCGCCTACAGGCCCTTTATGGGGAGGACTTTGAGCAGAGGCATGTTCGCCGAGATAAACTACGCCCTCAATACAGCCCACAAGAGGGTCTTTATATACTGGCCTAAGGAGGACTGGGAGCCCGGCATGGAGTCGCCATTCGACCCCTCCCTGGGGGTCGTCGAGGCCGATTTGGACAGGTTGATGGCAGACCTAGAGGCCTACGAGGAGGAGCTGAGGAGGCTGAGGCCGTAGAGCTCCTGTAGGTATTCCAACAGCTCCTCGCCTTCCAACATTATCGATCCTCCCCTCCGCTCGTCGTAGGTGTAGAGGACCGCGTCTCTGCCGGGCATTAAGACCACCTTTATTCCAATCCTCCCGACGGCCTTCAGCCTATCGGCCAGTTCGGACTCCCTGCCTAGAAACAAGACTCCGCGCATGTGGTCGATTCCGCCGGGAGATATAAGGGCGGCGGTTATTATCACTATAGCGGTCTGGCGGAAAAGTTTCGGGCTACTGTCCCGGCGGGACTATCCAGCGGTCTACATAACGGTCTAGGTTCTGCAGGACGGCAATTCTGCTCCTCTCGTCGTCGTCCATATAGGCGAAACGCGCCCCTATTCTCTCCAGCTCGTCTCTCAGCTTTTTGGCCCACTCCACGACCTCCTCGTGGGCCAACATGTCGCTTCTAGAAAGCCTCCTCGTCGAATAGCCCAGGTGCATATAGCTTTTGACCTCCACGAAGTGGGGATTGCCCCTCTTGACTATTTGCGCGAACTCCGGGATGTACTTCTCGTCGTAGTTTAAGCTCCGTATTAGGGTTATCCTGAGGACAGTCCTCGTCGGGACTTTGCTCACTATGTCCAGCGACTCGAGCCATTTCTCCCAGGCGTCCTCCCTATTATATACCGGCACGTTGATCAGATAGTACAGCTCCCTGTTGGGGGCGTTTGTGGAGAGATAAAGCTGAGTGGGCAACGCGTCTTCCTCCCAGAGGCGCCTCAACATGTCGGGATGCTGGCCGTTGGTGACGAGGAACACCGACTTGGTGTGGGGTAGCGACTTGATGAGCTTTATGAGCTGGGGGAGTTTGGGGTACATAGTGGGCTCTCCCGACAGCGAGATGGCCCAGTGGGTCGGCGCGAGGGCCTCCTTGACTCTAGCCCTTGCGTTTTCGTGGCCCCAATAGCCCGAAAGGAGCCTCTCCCGCTCCTTCAAGACGCCCTTGATTATCTCCTCGGGCTCCATGACCCACCACTCCTCCGGCATAAACGTGTCGAACTCCTGGGTGGGGCGCCAACAGTAGACGCAACGGTTGCTACATACCATCCCCACAGGGCTCATCTCCACGCAACGGTGGGAGCCGCCAGCCGGCGCGTTGTAGAACTTGACCTTATAACAAGAGCCCGTGCCCTCCAGGGCGTCTTTAGTCCACTTGCAGAGCTCGACTGTGGCGTGGCCGTAGACGCCGTAGTGGGCCTCTACGAGCCTCCTGGCGGTCCCCGCTCTAATCACCAGCCTCGGCCCCTCCAACGCGTGGTGCCTGCCTATGGGCTCCTCCTCGCAAGACACACTACTGCCGATATTTAGCTATATAATTTTTATTCTAGGCGCGTCCCAAACGGCGCCTTTATTCGGGGACTAGATAGGCCTCGGCGCTGTAGCTTGCGGCGCGGGGGATTGCGGCGAGCCCTTCGCCTACAGCCGCCTGGACTTTGGCCTCCAGCTCCGCCGGGTTTATGCCTCTCATTTTGGCCTCCACATATGCGTAGGCCCTATTGAGGGGGACCTCCATGTTTTTGTTCCACTCGTATGCGAAATATCTAAGCCTATAGGGAGGAGGAGTCCAGCTCCTATTCAGGACGTCCCTCACAGCCTCCCGCGCCGCCTCTAGGTCGTTTGTGGACTCTACCACCACCTGTAGGAACCCGTCGCGGCCAGCGCTGTCGAAATCCACGTAGTACGAATAGGCGAGGCCTCTATCGCGGAGGGTCTCGAATAGGATGGACTTGGTGCCCGAGGCCAAATGGAACGCCGCCGCGTTCAGCCTCAAATAGGCGTCGTCTAGCGACAGCCTCACCGCATAGCTGTAGTAGGCCCCGTCTATCCCCCTGCCGGTCTCCTTAAGGGTCAAGGGGCCCCGCCCCATCTCCGGCACGACCCTCCTAGGCGCCTCGCCCGACAGCTTGGAGAGCTCCGCCCTGGCCTTGGCCGCCTCGGCCTCGCCCACCCTACCGGTCAGCGCCACCACTATGTTATCGGGCTTTATCCAAGTCTCCTCGAACTCCACGAGGTCCCTCAACGTCGCGGCGGATACGACCTCGGGGAGGCCCCCTATGGGCTCGCCCCACGGGCTGTCGCCGAAAAGCGACTTGAGGCCCAGATCGCCTATCCTCTCGCTGGGGTCCTCCTTGCTCATCCTAATCTCAGAGAGGACGACCTGTTTCTCCTTCTCGAAACGCGCCTCTTCGTATTTGCGGTTCGTGAGGATCCTCGACGTTATTTCTATCAGCCCGCCCAGCCCCTCGGCGAGGGCTTGGAACGTGAGGACCACCATGGACCTGTGTGTAAAGGCATTTGTCTCTCCCCCCAGGGACTCCACGGCCTTATCCACGTCGAAACCCGACACGTTGAACAACATATGCTCTAGGAGGTGGGAATAGCCCCTCTTGTCCTTCGGCTCGAAGAGCGGACCCACGCCGATCCCCACCACCACCGCGGCGAGCGCAGAGGGGTACGAGTCCACTATCAACACGACGCCGTTGTCCAGCCGCTCCTCCCTATACGACCCTCTCATCGGCATAACGCCTAAGCAGATCCGGTATGTACTTCAAGAGGTCGGAGGCCGTTATGTGGAAGCCCAACTCCCTGGCGGCCTCCTCGCCGGCCAGCCCGTTTATAAAGGCGGCGATAGAAGCGGCGGCCATTAGGTCTCTCGCCTTGGTGGCGAGCCCTGCGACCAAGCCAGTCAACACGTCGCCAGTGCCCCCCACGGTCATCGCCGGGCTTCCAGTTATGTTGACTTTGACCTTGCCGCCGTCGCTTATGACGTCGTATCTGCCCTTCAGCAAAATTACGGCGTTTATCCTCGCGGCCTCCCTCTTGACGGCCTCTATCCTCCCCTCTAGGTCTTGAGGCGGCTCCACGCCCGTGAGGGCTTTAAACTCCCCTGCATGCGGCGTGAAGACCACAGAGCCCCAGGCCTTGGCGCCAGAAAGTGCCTTTATGGCGTCTGCGTCCACTACGACCGCCTTGCCCTCTAGCTTCGAGAAGAGGGCCCTCACCGCCTCTTGCGTCTCGGGCTCCACCCCGAGGCCGGGCCCCATCGCCACTACGTCCGCCTTCTGCGCCAATTGGAGTATCTTATCTACATGCGAGGGCTTGAGCCTATCGCCTGGAAGCGGGACGGCTATTAGGTCGGGCGAATAGGCCTTGGCCGCTGCGGCGGCCGGCTCGGGCTCGGCCAGCACCACTAGATCCACGCCGGTCCTCAAGGCGGCCAGCGCTACGTACATAGGGGCGCCTGAATATTCGGCGGAGCCTCCCACCACCAACACCCTCCCGTGGTCCCCCTTTTTCGATTCGGCCCTCCGCGAGAGGTTTACGAGCCGGAAGTCGCCCGGGCCCACGTAGAGCTCGGCCTCCGGCGGTATGCCTATCCGCTCCACCACCAGCTTCCCCACGTATTTGGCGGCCTGTTCTTGTAGGAGGCCTCTTTTGGCCTTGTGGAAGGTCACCGTCACGGCCGCCCTCACGGCCTTGTCCCTCACCTCGCCCGTATCGGGATCTAGGCCCGAGGGGACGTCCACCGCCACTTTGGGGGCGGGGGCTATGTTCATTAGGTCTATAGCGGTCGAGTGGGGCTCCCTCAACTTGCCCCTAATGCCTGTGCCCAAGACGGCGTCGACGATGACTTCGGCCCAGGTGAACCAGTTCTGGACGGCTAGAAGCTCCTCGGGGGTCCCCGCCACTACTATCTTCACTCTCGTCCTCCTCAACGCCTCGAAGTTCACCTTGGCGAGCTCCTCCCTGGGCTCCCCCAAAGCCACGACTCTGACTTCCCTCCCGGCCCCATGTAGGTGGCGGGCCGCCGCGTAGCCGTCGCCTCCGTTGTCGCCAGTGCCGGCGACCACCAAGACCTTCCTGGCCTCCGGGAACTCCCTCAAGACCGTTCTGGCTACAGCGGCCCCGGCGTTCTCCATTAAGAGGAGCCTAGGCACTCCGAGCCATTCGGCGTTTCTATCCGCTATGTACATCTCGACTGTAGTTATGGCCTCCACAGAGTTATAACTGGTTTATATAATATGGCAAGATATGGCCCTCTTTATGAACCTATAGGTCAGACCCCATATGATCCAGCCGCCCACCTCGAAGGCCGGCCTCCCCCTCCACTCCACTTCCCTTAAATCCTCCCTGACGACCCACTTGAACCCCGCCACTTCGTCCGCCTTTACGCTCAACTCCCCCACATCGCCCACCTGGAAGACGAAGGGGTACACTAAAAGGTTCGGCGCATTCATCGGCGAGTCCGGATCCATAACTCCCTTCAGGGAGGCGGGGTCCAGCCTCAGCCCCACCTCTTCTTCTACCTCCCTCCTGACGGTCCCAATGAGGTCCTCTCCGGGCTTCCAGCGCCCGCCGGGAAAGCCCACCTGGCCCGACCACGGATCTCCAGGCCTCTCCGCCCTCTTTATCACGAGGAAGCTCCGGCCCCTCACCAACAGAGCCACGGCGGCCGTATTGGGCCCTCCGCTCGGCACCTCAAACCTAAGACACATAATGTTCTCTTTTGGGTATAGGTATAAAAAATTGGGTTGTTATTGTTGCCTCAATATCAAGACGCCTCTTGGGTCTTTCGCCCTAACGCCTAGAGTCTCCCGTATGAGGAATTGGTGCGCCTCATCTCCAGGCCCCAGATACACTAGAGACGAATCGACGCCTACGGCTATATCGAGGACCGACGGGTGGGTCGAAGCCAAAACGGCTACGTCGTCCCTCAGCTGAGGCACTACAGCCACATCTCTAACTAGAGATTTGACTCTAGTTAGCTCCATGACGCCGGTCCTCTCCACGACCGACAACAATTTGGCGTATCTACCGGGGCTTAGGAAGAGCACATATGGCTCGGGGATATATTCGCCGTAGAGCATACCCACCGCGTTCGAGATCTCGGCCGTCGCCGAGCCTGGAGAGTCCCAAGAGGACATGGCGGCAGATCTGGTTTTCGGGTTGGCGAGCAACTCGTTGAGTATTAACGAATCCTCCTCATATGCCAGCCTCGCCGCGGCTCGATCCACGGTCG
>JBEULO010000047.1:0-5013 GCA_041287225.1 Thermoproteus sp. | reverse complement strand
CATGAACTTCTTCGCGACTATTAGGCCTATGGCCGTCGCGACGGCCGCGAAGAGGGCCAGATAGCCGAGGAGCGCCGGCGAGTAGGGGTCGCTCAGCACTACCCCCCTCCCTATCTCTGTGGCGAACGTGATGGGATTTACGTCAGCTATGGCGCGCATCCAGGCTGGGTAGAACGTACGGGGGAACAACGCCGTCGATGTGAACATGAGCGGCAGGTTTAATATATTGGCCACCAGTTGGGGCAGTTGCCAGTCGGAGGACTTCATAGCCACCGCTAGATATATACTGGAGAACCCCACGCCTAATAGCACCAACGCTACTATCCACTCCAAATAGCCGAGAGGGTCTAGAGGCAAAGACACGCCGAAGGCCACCGCCGCCAACAACATGACGGGTATTTGTATCAGCCCTCTCGTCACGGCGCCTAGGACCTTAGAGAAGAACACGGCCTCGCGGGGCGCCGGCGTGACCAAAATCTTCTTCAAGAAGCCGAAACGTCTATCCCACACTATTGACATAGAGCTGAAGGTGCCCGTGAAGAGCATAGAGGTGGCCAGCTGGCCTGGCAGTATAAAGCCGATGTAGTTAGGCGTGCCGAAGAAGTTTATCAAATACTGTCTCGGCATGCCGTTAAGTGAAGAGCCGAAGAAAACTATCCAGATTATGGGCTGTATAAAGGTCATTATCAACGGGAAGGCCCTCCGGTATATCTTGACGACCTCCCTCTTATATAGCCCCCAGAAGGCCTCTAAGCCGCTCATTGCCTCGCCCTACGTATAATGGCGTAGAATTTACGGTAGTCCACATGCGACTCTTCGATCCTTTTACCTGTCAGCTTCATGAAGACCGTATCCAATGTGGGCTTTTCTACTCTCAGCGACTTGACCGCAGAGAAGTCAACCGCCCTCACGATATTCGGTATAGCCTCGTCGGCCTTCTTGACCGTAATTCTTATCCTCCCGTCTGAAGCGACGACGTCTACGACCTCCGGTACGGCCTTCAAGGCGTTTATATCTATAGGCCTCTCAACCTCAAGTTCTACCACCTCGCCGCCCACGCTGGACTTAAGCTCGGCCGGACTGCCCAGGGCGATTATCCTGCCCAGATTTATTATGGCGACCCTCCCGCATAGGGCGTCCGCCTCCTCCATGTAGTGGGTGGTCAAGAGGATGGTCACGCCGAACTCCTTATTGACCGTCCTTATGAGGTCCCACAACATGGCCCTCGCATTTACGTCGAGCCCTATAGTCGGCTCGTCTAGGAAGAGGACCTCGGGCGAATGTAAAAGAGCAGTTGCTATCTCCAATTTCTTCCGCATGCCGGTCGAGTAGCTCCCAACAGGCCTATTGGCGCTGTCCAACAGCTCGAAGTACTTCAACAACTCGACGGCCCTCTCCCGCCAGTTCTTCACCCCCTGGAGCCTCGCCTGTAGCTCTAAGTTCTCCCAGGCGTTGAGGTCGTCGTCGAGGATTACCTCCGACGACACCCACCCGACCCTCCTCTTCACCTCGTTGGGCCTCTCCACGACGTCGAAGCCGGCCACATATGCCCTGCCCGAAGTCGGAGGGGTCAGCCCTGTGAGTATCTTAATTGTGGTGGTCTTGCCGGCCCCGTTGGGGCCCAGGAGGCCGAAAATCTCGCCTCTAGCTACAGAGAAGGAAATCCCGGCGAGGGCCGTGACGTTTCCGTACTTCTTAACGAGATCTACGACCTTAACGGCGTCGCCATTCATGCGATATATCGAATATCGAAATATATAAGTTTTTCGATATCAGCTTGTTATGGACTCCAAAAAGTCTATCCTTTTTGCGCTTCTCTTTAGGCGTTCCGCTGTTTGGGGCGATATGCCCCATTCATTTCTCCTCGACATGTCCGCCATGTCGACATGGGGATATAAGGCTTTCGGTACAATAAGTGCAACTCTATATATGTCTATTTTGGCCTGTATATCTTCTCCACGTTGGGGCCCGACGGACAGGACCTACAGTTCTCGTCGTAGATATACACCCGCAGTCTGCCGGGGCCCACTACGACGAGGTCGCAACAATCCGGCGGGCCTGCCGGCTCGACGTGGACAACCACATGGCCGCCCAGCCGCTCCCTCAACCTCCTCTCGACCTCGTCGGCTATCTCGTGCGCCTCCTCTACCGTGAGGCCCCGATCGACCTCTATGGTCGCCTCACCGTGGTAGATAGAGCCAGCCTTCCTCAATCTGACATCTCTCACCGAGACCACGCCCTCTACGCTTTCGGCGAGCGACTTCACCTCCTCGCGGAGTTGAGGCGGGGAGTAGTCCAATAGCTCCAACGCCGCAGACCTCAACAGCCTCAGGCTCAACAGAGTGAAGACCGTAGTGATGGCGGCGGCGGCAATCACGTCGATGGCGGGGGCTATTAGCGAGAAGAGAGAGGGCGCGATCCTCTCAAGCGCCAGACCCACAACGAAGAGGGCCAGGACGCTCGCAGATGCGTATATGTCTGTAGTGAAGTGGAGCGAATCGGCGCTGAGCGCCTTACTGGCCTTAAACCGCCTCAACACCCTCACCCTATTTACATCCACCGCTATGGCGCCGGCCACCGCCAGAGCCGCGAAGAAGTCCGGCGAATAGGCCTCCCAGCCCAACAACTTCTCGACGCCTTCATACGCCACGAGGGCCGCCGCTATCAGGACCACTATAGAGCCGAACAGACCCCCCAATGTGTCCGCCTTATGGTGGCCGTAGGGGTGCTCCACATCGGGCGGCTTCCTGCTGACCCTCACCGCAAAATATGTAGTGGTCACGCCCACTGCGTCCACAAGCGTGTGGGCGAGCTCGGAGAGGGCGGCCACGGACCCCGTCGCGAGCCACGCGAAGAGGTACAGAGAGATCACGAGGGCGGTAGCCGCTATTGAAGTCTTTGCTGCCCCCAATTCGTCCACGCGCCTTCGAGACTCGAAGTATATATAATTTTCGATACTATTAACTGAGATAAAAGGGGCTAGATATCGAAAACGATTTAAAGGAGGCCGGAGGGGCAGTACGTGAAGGTCCTGGCCGCCGAGGGCTATGAGGACGATAGGATAAGGGCCATACCGCCCAGCTTGCTACAACGCATATCGTCCCGCGGCTCTTGGGAGCAGTACTTAAAGATACACGGCGGGCCTCTGGCCAACGCGGCCAAAAGGCGCGAAGAGGAGGTATTAGCCGCAGTGGGCCTCTTGGAGGAGGTCTTGAGGAGGGGAGGGGGGTTCGTGCTCACATATCCGCCAAGAGATATAGGGCATAGCTCTGGCCGCGGGGGCTTCCTCAACGCCGTCGCCTATCTAGCCGAGAGCCTCGAGGCGGCGGTCGTGGCCCTAGATGCGCACTTTCCCTGGGGGACTTGGGATCTACACTTAAGGCTGGGGTTCCCCTTGCTCCTTATATACGGAGGCCCCGACGGGCCCGCCCCCGGGAGGCTTGCGAGGAAGAGCGACAAAGTCGTCGCGATACCCCTGCCGCCCGGCGCGTCCGACAGGTCCATTAGGGCCGCTCTGAGGCTCGTAGAGGCCTTCGAGAGGCCGGTTGTATTCGAGGTGGGGTTCGACCTATATAGGCTGGAGCCCGCAGGCCATTTCTTCGCCACGGCCGAGCTCTACTACGAGGCGGGCCGTCTGGCGGGCGGAGAGGGGTATGTCGTGGTGGACTGCCTAAGCGGCAGATCGGCCGTCGCGCTAGAGGCCATGTTGGCTGGGGCCGACGGAGCCGAGAACCCAATACGCGAAGAGCCCGTCGAGGAGGGCCGCGCCGTGGTGAGGGAAGTCGAGAGGGCGCTGAGGAGGGCGCGGGATAGGATAAATAAAATAGGTAAAACGAAGTAGCTATGGCCCGCCCCGGCAGGGTGTTGGCGCTGACGAGTATTGCCCATTTCATCAACGACGGGAATATGTGGCTGTTACCCGTCGCATATGCCTATATGGCTCAAGTCCACAACATGCCGCCCTATATCGCCGGCGTGATAGCCCTCGCTTTTTCCGGCCTCGGGGGTCTGGCCTCCCCGCTCGTAGGCGCCTTGATGGATAGATACGGCAGGCCCTTGAGGCTTATAGGCCTGGGCATGGCCCTCTGGGCGGCGGGGCTGGCCGTCTTCGGATACGGCGTCGAGTATTACGACATACCTATCGCCCTCGCCGGCGCCGTCATATCCGGCGTGGCCTCCGCCTTCTACCACCCGTTGGGCTCGGCCGCGCTGGCTCTGCTATATGGAGGTAGTAGCGGCTACGCCATGGGCGTAAACGGGGCCATGGGCAGCCTCGGGAGGGCCCTCTATCCGGCTATAAGCACTGCTCTATTCACGCTCTTCGGCTCTAAATATCTATACGCGTTGCTGGCTCTGGCGTTTGTGACCGTAATCGCGGCGGCCCCCATGTTCCTAGGCGGAGATGTGGAAGTCGCCAAGAGGCGGAGAGGCGGGGACTCCTCCGAGAGGCCGAACATGAAGGCCGTCTCTCTCCTCACCGCAGTGGTGTTCATAAGGGGCTTCGCGCTACAAGGCATCTCCCAATATGTCGGAGTGATATTAGTCAGATACTTCAGCTACTCCTTCGGCCAGGACCTAGGGAACGAGCTGACCTTCTTCCTACTGCCGGCCATAGTAGGACAGCCGCTCTTCGGCTACCTCAGCGATACGGTGGGCAGAAGGACCACGCTGGCCGTTTCGACCGCGGGGGCCGCGCTCTCGATCCTCGCGCTGATAGCCACAAAGAACCTATATTGGCTCCCTCTATTCGGCTTCTTCACATTCAGCGCATTTCCCCTCACGCTCTCGCTGGCGGGAGACCTAGTGCCCAGGTCGTCTATGGGGCTGGCCACCTCTCTGGTCTGGGGGCTGGGCAATACGGGCGGCGGCGCCTTGGGGCCGTTGGCCATGGGCCTGCTGTTGACCTCCATGGGGCTCGGCGGAATTTACATAATGGCGTCGCTTGCAGCAATTTCCGCCGCGCTCACAGCCGCCATACCGAGACCGCCCAAACGCTCCAAGACGCCGCTCTTC
>JBEULO010000046.1:0-5149 GCA_041287225.1 Thermoproteus sp. | reverse complement strand
GGAGCTCAAGAGGGCGTTGGGCTATCTGGTGACTAAATAGAGGCCGTAGAGCAGTACGGCCAACAGACCCAATGCGCTTAAGGCGAAGCTCCACATGTGGACCGCCGCGGCCCAAGCCAATACGGCCGCCACGGCGCCTGTGTATATCAACTCCGGCATTAAGCTCTCCCTAAACGAAAGCTGGCTGGAGCCCTTGGGCGTAACCCTCCAGGTTATGGAGTCTCGGAAGAGGCCCATCAACATATAGACGAAAGCAGTTATGTCGATCAACATGGAGACTACGCCGTTCTGTGCGGCGATAGCTAGAGACTCCAAGACGCCATGGCCTTCCATCCTCGCCAGTAGCACCACATACCTCAATAGGACCAAAGTGACCACTATGAATGCGACCTCGAGGGCCAGGACGGGGAGGGGCGGGACTATATAGCCGGTGTAGGCCGCCGCAAGGCTCACTATCGGGAGGAAGATAGTGGTGGTCACCAACAACGGGTGTTGAATTATGGTGAGGGCAACGCCCAATCTATATCTAAGCGGCAGTTTGGACCTAAATACCTCGCCTAGGTACCTCCTCGCTATATATGTGGAGTTGAAGACCCATCTGGCGAACTGCCTCCTAAACGCGAAGTAGGTAGACGGTATCTCGACCACTATAGGGGCCCCGCCGTCGTATACTATACGCCCGCCGGCCAGCAACACCTTTAGGGATATGTCGTAGTCGTCCGCCACACAGTCGCAAAAGCCCCCGGCCCTTCTGAGCAGATCCCTACTTATGGCTATCCCAGAGCCCAAGGCCAGCACAACATCGCCGGCGAGCGCGCGGCCCAGATATGCGCCGTAGAGCAAAAAGTACTTGTATATAAATCTAAGGAGCTTCCCCAGCCTAGTGAATATGGAGATATATCCGTCCCAGCCCAAAAACACGAGCGTCTTGCCGTCGGCGGCCGCCGCGGCCCTCTTGGCTATGTCCCTTGGAAGTCTGCTGTCCACGTCCAAAAAGACCAAGACGTCGTATTTGGCCACGGCCGCAGCCCAGTTGAAGGCAGAACCTCTATATCTGCCTCCAGAGGCCCTCCGAAGAGCCCGCGCGTTTATGCCGAGCTCCCTTGCCAGAGACTCCACGAGGATTTTTATTCTGGCGAAATATTCGGGGTCGTCGTCCGAGACTACCAGTACCTCGAACACGTCCTTAGGGTAGTCTATATCGGAGAATCTGACCAACATCGCCGATATCACGTCGAGAGGCTCGTTCTTGACGGGCACTATGAAGGAAATAGGCGTGGGGTCGTCGGCCGCGGCGCTACCCGTCCTCCAACGCCCTCGAAACTTCAATATATTTCGGTAATATTTAATAAATTGAATAATTAATATTATATCTAAAAATAATAAGATAGAATATATGAAATAAATTACAAACAAGCCTTGAAACGTCAAATTTGGAGCTTCTGGGCCCTTACAGCCGCCTAGTATATTACTAGAATTGATACAATTAATAACTGAAGTTAAATTAGATGAATACATACTGATATTATGGATATATCTACTTATATTCGGTACATTTATACTTATATTCAACAGATTTGTAAGATTGCCGTAGCTCAATAAGGCCACGAGGTAGAACAAAAACCGTCTTATATTCCCTACGCCAGCCCTAAAGAGCCCAGCTGCCCTTTCAATTGCGCCAACTGGGACGGCTCGCGGGCCTCCAGCTTCACCCTAATGAGGGGCTCCGTATTGCTGGGCCTCACCAATATCCTGCCTCCATCCCTAAACCTCACGTCGACGCCGTCTATCTCATATATCTCCACGCCCTCCATGGCCCTCACGGCCGCCCTCGCCCTCTCCATCGCCCTCCTCTGGTCGTCGACGCGTAGGTCGAGCCTCTCCTCGTAGACCTTGGGCGCCTCTGCCAACAAGTCGTCCAACGTCTTGCCGAGGCCTCTAGCTATCTGGAGGACCTTCAACGCCGTATATATCCCGTCGTCGAAGTAGTGGTGGTCCTTAAAGCCCACGTGCCCGCTGTATTCGGCCCAAAACAGCGCGTTGTTCTTGACGGCGGTCGGCTTCTGGAAGGAATGGCCGACTCTCTCTCTGACCGCCTTGACCCCCCTCTCCCGAGCCACCTCCTCTAGGTACAGCGGCATGGTGGCGTCCAGCACAACCACGTCGCCCGGCTTGGCGTAGTGTTCGATGAGCATGTAGGCTATCTTCTCGGCCCTGAAGACCTCGCCTCTAGCCGTCACCAGACCCACGCGATCGCAATCGCCGTCGAGGGCGATCCCGGCGTCGAGCCCCTCCCTCCTGACGAGCTCCGACAGTTGCCTCAAGTTCTCGGGCTTTTCGGGGTCCGGCGGATGTGAGGGGAACCTCCCGTCGGGCACGCCGTTTATGACGACGGCTCTCTTGAAGACGCGCTCCAACAGGGGCCTTAAGATCACGCCAGCGGCGTTCGCCGGATCGAAGCCGACGGCCATGTCGAGCCCCCCGAACCTCTCGGCCATATACTCCACGTAGCCAGTCAACACGTCGCGCGTATAGACGACGCCCCGCCGCTCTTGAGGCGGAGGCTCGAGCATAGAGGCCAGCTGTTGTATCTCACGGCTCTCTAGGTCCAGCCCGCCGCGCCTCATGACCTTCATGCCGTTGTATTCAGGCGGGTTATGGGACGCCGTTATCATTACGGCGGGTCTGTCCAGGACCAGGGAGGCGTAGTGGACAAGCGGCGTCGTGGCCGTGCCTATAAACACCACATTCCCCCCGGCGAGCAACCCCCTAGAGAGCGCTTCTGCCAACCTGAAGGAGTGAGTCCTAACATCCATGCCCAACACCACGTCCTCCCCGCCGAAGAATTTAGATATGGCATATCCTATCTTCTCCACGAGATCTATAGTCAAGTCTTTATCCACCACGCCGCGTATGTCGTAGGCCTTGAACACGCTCATATGAGACGCCACCTCGTGGTGATTTATACTATTCGGCCGCTGGGAGTTCAATTAAGAGAAAGCGATTAAAACCTGGATGCTAGATATCCACGTGAGGCTTGGCGGCTATGCAGACCTCCCGCTACATGTAGGGCACGTGCCCCCCTGGCTCCTCGCCAGGATGAAGAGGCTGTCCGCCCTCCTGTTGGAGATAATGTACGACCTCTGGGGCGAGGAGGGCATATTGGTCAGACTGGCGAGTCCCCTCTTCTTCCAGGCGGTCAACGACCTAATCGGGATGGACTGGGACTCCAGCGGAAGCACCACCGTGACTACAGCAGTGTTGAAACACGCAATGGCCGAGGCAGATCTCCCCATAAGGATTGCGGGCGGCAAGGGGGAATACGCCTTGAGGACTCCGGAGGAATTGAAACAGATAGCGGAGCGCTGGGGCCTAGACGGGGACGCGCTCGTAGAGGCGTCCCGGCTGGCCGCAAAGGTCGACAACGCGTTGGTGCAGGACGGCTATACGATATACCACCACGCGTTCATCGTGACGGAGCGGGGGAGGTGGGCGGTGATACAGCAGGGCATGAATACGGCCGCCAAGATGGCGAGGAGGTACCACTGGCTCGAGACCGACAGGTTCTTCGACGACCCCCATTCGGGCATAATGGGCGTCAAGGCCCGCGCCGTTTTGAATCTGGCCTCCTCGAAAAGCGCGGGCAACAGGTCGACCATAATGGACCTGGTGTCTTCGGGCCCCCAGAAGGTCGCCAGAGACCTCCTCCTCTTGACGGGCCAGACCACGTTGGTGCCGTACTACCACCCCTATGTGGACGTCAAGGCCGTAAAGGCCGATATAGGCGACCCCAGACGCATTGCCGCATCTATGCCTAAAGACGTCTCCAACTTCAAGGAGTTGGTGTTGAGCAGAGGCGTCGGCCCCAAGACCCTCAGAGCCCTCGCGCTGGTTGCTGAACTGATATACAGGAGCCCCGCCGACTGGGCCGACCCGGCCAACGTGGACCCCTTTAAATTCTCCTTCGCGGTGGGCGGCAAGGACGGAGCGCCCTACCCGGTGGACAGAAAGACCTACGACGAGTTGATATCGCTGTTGGAGGCCATGGTCGAAGCGGCTAGGCGGAGCGGCGAGAGGGGGATCTACGGATATCTATCGCATCTGGCTAAAAAGGCCGAGGGGTGGCAGTACCCCAAGAACTACAAGAGGCCTACATAGCGGCGCCGAGACTAAATTGGCGTAATTTCTTATATACAGCTATCTTTACGAACTAGATGGATGTAGCCCTCGAGGGGCCACAGGAATTCGCGGGGAAAGACGGGAGGAGGTACGTCCTCCGGGAGTTCAAGATGTCGGATCTAAACGCCGTCGTTTCGATAAACAGGAGGGTACTGCCCGAGAACTACCCCGAGTGGTTCTTTGTGGAGCACCACATGTCGTTCCCCAAGGCCTTCATAGTGGCCGAAATGGACGGCGAGCTTGTAGGCTATATGATGAACAGAGTGGAATACGGCTGGAGCTATATACATAAGGGCAAGGCCGCCCATAAGGGCCATGTGGTGTCCATAGGCGTGCTTCCCCACGCGAGGAGGCTCGGCATAGCCACAAACATGATGTTGAGGGGGATGAAGGCCATGAAGGCCTTCTACGGAGCCGAGGAGGTCTTCCTGGAGGTCAGAGTGAGCAACATCCCCGCAATAAACCTCTATAAGAAATTGGGCTTCGAGGTGGCGGGCAGAATACCCCGCTACTATTCGGACGGAGAGGACGCCTACATAATGGCCAGAAGCCTAGCTGAACTTTAATATTCGATATCACGAAGCCCCATATACGACGATTAGTTCAAGCCCAGCGGCCGCCAACTCGCGCAGATCTGCGGCGTATAGGCGGGAGTACTAAGACTTGCCGTTCGGCGCGGGCTTGACCTCCTTCTCGGCACATCGGCCCTCCGCGGCGCATGACAACTCATCGAAGGCATCGGCTTGGGCCTTAGCCGTCGGAATGAGCCAACTTGACGCCCCCTCCCTTCACCCCCGTGGCAGTCCGCTCTTCACCTATACGGAGGACGGAGTATACGTACTGCTCCCTCTACGTCTTCACAAAGAATGTGTAACGATCCCTCAGGTCTTGCCCCAAGCAGAGAGGCGTCAGTCGGCAAGGTCGGCTTTCGTCTCTCCTCAACGCGGACTTTACCGCGGCGGACTCCCAC
>JBEULO010000045.1:0-5166 GCA_041287225.1 Thermoproteus sp. | reverse complement strand
GTACCATATTAGGGGCGGACAGGAATATAGCGGAGACTATAGCTACCTCATAGCTGAAGGCATGTTGGCGTATAGCGACAAGAGGCCTTATGCAGGAGCACGCCTGTAGATGTAATCCTCGCCTTGGGCTACTACGGCCTCTTCAAACTCGACGAGGCCATGAAGCATAGATTGCCGCTAATCACCTATCTGCCGCTACCGGTCTATTGTCCACCAATTATGGGCAAAAACTACACCTTTGCGCCTGGCGATACTTACGTTTTTGTTGCCCATAACTGGACTCTTCGGGCCCAACACGAATATCGTGCATGTAGAGGTGGTCCCCATGCCGCTAGGCGACTACACCCTAGTCATTAACCGATATTTTTAACCAGACTGTGGCGGTGTATATACAATTTTGATGTCTATATAGGCTCCGTGGTTTATGTCGACAACAACACGGCCTATCTTGTCACGCCGGCGGAGCCAAGACGATCTATGTGGCGTCCGCCGGCCGCACGATCAGGTACTGCCCCGCCGAGACTCCAACGGGATAGCGAAGATAGACCATCCGGCGAGCGGGTCCTCACTCAAGATCCTATTTGTCAACGGCGGTGAGATCGCAGTCCCCCTCCCCACAATATATTACCCTCGCCGTCGCCCGTTGCGCATAGTTACGCCTATATTGCGAGCCCTTTTGGTCTATAATCCCCAAGCCGTGCCGAAACTTCCCTAGTCGTTTATATACGACATATGTCTCGAATCGTCATGAACACCTAGCAAGTTCTGCATTAATACATAATTCTATTATTCTATTGTCAATTACAACATGTCTTATTTGTTTAAGCATTATATCCGCTTAACAATTTAAGATTTGATATAGATCCTAAATTAATAATAATGCTTTAAAACCCCCCAAATTTTTACTTTACTATGAAACAATCCGTCCTCATAACAACAATAGTTATAGTTATTGTCGCCATAGTGCTTGTAGCTATCTTCGCCTCACAAAAACCGTCGCCGCCAACCCCACCCCAAACCTCTACGCAACCCTCCTCTACTGTTCCCTCTACTACTCAGACTTCCTCGACGGCCCCCAGCCTCGGCGCCGCGCAGTGTCCAGATGTAATAGTTATAGGCACTCCCGCGGCCATAAGCGGGAAGTACGCCACTGAGGGACAATATATATTGTGGGGCGCCATGGCCGCAGTAAATTGGATAAACGACCATGGAGGTATAAAATGTGGAGATAAAATGGTAAAAGTCAAGTTGATATATCAAGACTGTCAATCCAACGCGCAGTTGGCTGCAAGTATAGCCGAGAACCTCATAACCCAACAACACGTCAACTTCCTGTTGAGCCCCTACGGTTCGGACCTAGCCATAGCCGTCTCGCCTGTCGCCGAGAAGTACGGCGTGCTGATGGCCGTGGTGGGCGCGGCCTCTGACCGTATATTCCAGCAGGGCTTCAAATACGTTATAGGAGTCGCCTCTCCGGCCAGCCGCTATTTCTGGTCGGTACTAGATATGGTCAGGGCGGTTGACCCCAACGCCAAGACTGTGGCCATACTCTATAGCGACGACGAGTTCGACAGATATGTAGCCTCCGGCGCCAAGGCACATGCGCAACAGTTGGGGTTCCAAGTCGTCGTGTATGACCCGTATCCGCCTACAACCCAAGACGTGACGCCCCAAGTGCTTGACGTCAAGAACGCCAAACCCGACATAATACTTGTGGCGGCCCACTACGCCGACGGCCAGTTGGTCACACAGACCTTATACCAACAGAACGTCAACGCGAAGTTGATCGCGTTGACTGTGGCGCCGCTGGTTCCCGACTACTATAAGGCCTTGGGCACTCTCGCGGAGTGTATAGTTGGGCCTTCGCATTGGGAGCCTGGAGTGAGCTACACTCCGGCTATGGCCCAACAGAAGGGGATCGATTGGTTCGGCCCGACCCGCGAGGAGTTCATAGCGTACTTTAGGAATGTGAGCAAACAGATGTCGGGACAGGCGGTGGACCCCGGCTACGAGGCGGGCTGGGCCGCCGAAGGCGTGTTGGTCCTGCTATATGGAGTGCAGAGGGCGGGTAGCGTCAATTCGACTCTGGTAAGACAAGCGCTGGCCAACGCCGACTTCATGACGTTCTTCGGCGAGTTCAAGATGAACGCCACCAACGGGCTCAACATAGCCCACATGATGGTAGTCATCCAGTGGCAAGCCGGCCAGAGGGTAGTGGTGTGGCCGTCCTCCGCCGCCCAGAGCAAATTGTACTACCCGTCCTTGACTTGGAGCCAAAAGGCGTCGGGCGCCCTCTGCAAGCCGTCGTCTTAGATCATGGATTTAATTCCCTATTTTTTAAACGGCTTGATTATTGGTTCTATATACGGCCTTATAACTATAGGGCTTAGTTTCATCTTCGGCATATTGAAGATAATAAACGTAGCCCACGGATCTTTTGTCATGTTGGGCGCCTACATCGCCTATTTCTTCTTCGTGTTGTGGGCCTACCCGCCATTGGTGTCCATTTTCGCTGGCTTGTTCTTCGGAGCGTTAATGGGGCTCGCCATGTACTACGTAGTGATTAGGCCCCTACAGAAGATGGGCGAAATGCACGTGTTGGTCGCCCTATTCGCTTTGGGCTCCTTGATGGCCGAAGTGGCGCGTATAGTATGGGGGCCCAACGTGGTGGGCTTCACGTGGAACATAGGCTCCGTTACGATTTCCGGCTACGTCATACCGCTGTCGCGGCTGGCGGGCTCTGTAGTAGCGCTGGCGATAGCAGTACTGCTACAATTATTGCTCTACAGGACTAGTTTCGGCAGGGCGGTGAGGGCGGTGGTGCAGGACCCCATTGGGGCGCAGATGGTCGGCGTAGATGTGGAGAAAATATTCGCCGTCAGCACCGCTATAGGCATCGCGTTGACTACAGCTGGCGGCGTGTTGTTGACTCTATTCATACCCGTCGGGATAAACCCCTACATGGGCGATCCTTACACCCTAATGGCGTTCGTAATCGCCGTCATGGGCGGATTGGGGTCCACTCTAGGCGCCTATGTGGCCGGCTTGATATTCGGCGAGATATACTCGTTGGGATATCCTCTATTTAGCGCCCTCGGCTTCTCCGGCCCCTACCAGATGTCGTTATTCGCAGGTTTTGTGGTGCTCATACTCTTCCTGTTGTTTAGGCCCACGGGGCTTTTTAGGTCATGAGGCCGCACGTACCCCTCGCCATATATTCCGCCTTGATGGTCCTGGCCCTATTGAGGCCGGACTTGTCGCAGACCATAGCGACTGTAGCCTTCTATATGGCTTTAGGACAGGCCGTTAATATATTCGTCGGACTCACCGGCTACGTCAATTTCGGCTACGCTGCATTTCTGGCCATGGGGGCCTATGGGTTGGGGGTAGTCATAGCCTATATGCCGTCAATAGGCATGTGGACCCTCCCAGTCGGCCTCCTGTTGAGTGTAGTCCTCGCCTCGGCGCTGGCTTTGGCAATAGGCGCGGTGGCTTTAAGGCTTAGGAGCGCCTATTTCGCCATAGCCACAATTGGCATAAACGAGGGACTCAAGAACTTAATTGTGGGCTCCAACATATGGGGCGGTAGCGCCGGGCTCGTATTGGGGTCCAATATGTTCCAGATATACGGCCGCGATGCCGCGCTCTTCCTCTCCACCGTCGGGTCTACTGTATTGATACTCGCTACAGGCCTGGCAGCGGTAGTCGGGACCTACCTACTTTTGAGCAAAGAATCCGGCTACGCCTTAGCCGCTATAAGGCAAGACGAAGACGCCGCTAAGGTGTTGGGCATAAACCCCACTAAGTATAAACTCACGGCTTTCGTGCTGAGCGCAGTCTTTTCGGCCTTGTTGGGAGCCGCCGCGTTTCCGCTCTCGGCCACCCAGGTCTTCCCCGATACCGTGTTCAACATTGGGTATATCCTAGACGGCCTTGCTGTGGCGTTTCTGGGAGGAATAGGGACTGTCACGGGCGCAATTATAGGCGGACTGCTCTACGTGCCCATAAGGCTCGTCGTGGGGTCGTTTATGCCTAACTACCAATCTCTGATCACCCCATTGCTCGTATTTTTCGTGGTGCTGTTGGCCCCGCGGGGAATAGTGGGAGAGTTAAGAAGATATGTGCCGCATAAGGTAAGAGAATGGATACCATGAAGCTGTTAAGGGTCGAGAACGTGACTAAGAGGTTCGGAGGAGTTGTTGCGCTCAACGGAGTGAGTTTTGAAATCGATAAGGGCGAGTTCGTGGCCGTTGTGGGCCCCAACGGCTCTGGCAAGACCACCCTCCTCAACGTGATAAATGGGGTGTATAGGCCCGATGAGGGCAGAGTAGTATTCGACGGGCACGACGTGACCAAACTGCCGGCGTACATAAGGGCCAAAATGGGCATGTCTAGGGCGTTTCAAGTCCCCAGGCCCTTCCCCGAGCTGACCGTCTTGGAGAACGTGATGGTCGGGGCCATCTTCAACGGCGGTTACGGCGCGGATAAGGCCAGAGAGGCCGCTAGGGAGGCCGTAGAGTATGTAGGGCTCGGCAGGAAGGCCCACGAGTTGGCCGCAAGGCTCACCTTCAACGAGCTGAGGCTGTTGGAGCTGGCTAGAGCCATAGCGGGGAGGCCCAAGCTCTTGATGTTAGATGAGGTAATGGCCGGGCTTAATCCCAGCGAGATAGACAACATGGCTAGGCTCATCAGGCGTATAGCTGAAGAAAAGGGCGTGGCGGCTCTATCTATGGTGGAACATAGGATGAAGGCAGTCGTCCAGCTTGCAGATAGGGTAATCGTGATGCATCAAGGCAGAATAATCGCCGAGGGCCCGCCCGAAGTAGCCCTCAACAACCCAGTAGTGGTGGAGGTCTATTTGGGCAAGCCATGGCGCTGAGCGTAAAGGAGCTGAGCTCCGCATATGGAAAGGTCCAAGTCCTATTCGATATATCTCTAGAGATAAATAAGGGCGGCATAACGGCGCTCATAGGGCCCAACGGCGCCGGCAAGACCACCACATTGTTCTCCATAATGGGCGTGGTGAGGCCTCTAGGAGGCCATATATACTTCAACGGAGTCGATGTGACCTACACGCCTACCCACAAAAAGGTCGAGATGGGAATAGTGTTGGTCCCAGAGGGGAGGAGGCTCTTCCCCGACATGACCGTAGAGGAGAATCTACTC
>JBEULO010000044.1:0-5171 GCA_041287225.1 Thermoproteus sp. | reverse complement strand
CCTGTAGGACTTTGAGGGGCACGCCGGAGTGGAAGTCGGCGAGAGTCGTCAAGATAAATCCCGACAGCCCGCAACGGCCCTGCCGCGAGGCCGCGTTAGCTGAGGGCAAGACCCTAATTATGCCCACGCCTAGGATTAAAGAGGGCTTCCTCCTGCTTAGAGATGTCCCGCGCGTCGCCCTCCGCGAGGCCTCTACTATCTCGGGCGCCTTTAAGTGGGGGGCCAAGGTGGACCTCAGAGCGTTGCCCGAAATAGACCTAGTGGTCGTCGGATCTGTCGCCGTCAGCCCTAAAGACGGGGCGAGAGTCGGGAAGAGCCACGGCTATGCGGAGTTGGAGTGGGGCATTGCGAGGACGTTGGGGAGGGTTTCCGACTCGACGCCGGTGGCCACTACAGTACACGAACTACAATTAGTGGACGACATCCCCCAAGAGCCCTTCGACCTCCCCGTGGACTTGATCGCCACTCCCTCCTCGCTTTTAAGGCCGCAGCAGAGGCGGCCCAAGCCCCGCGGCATATTGTGGGAGTACGTCACGGACGACCTACTCTCCGAAGTCCCCCTGCTTTCTCTTCTCAGATAAAAATATATATCGTAGACTCGACAAGTATTGTGAGTCTGGAGGAGAGGCTGTTGGGGATAATCAAGGAGAGGGGCGAGGTCTCGACGACGGAGCTAGTCCAGCTCACGGGCCTTCCGCGACATAGAGTGCTCAGGGCCCTCAACAGGCTGTATTTCAAGGGGCTTGTGGAGCCCGTGAAGAGGAGTAGGAAGTACCTATGGCGCATTTCTACTGGCGTGATGGCTATATATCCAGTGCATACCCCCCTGTCGCCGATCTTATATTTAGAGGGGATAGTCGAACCGATATATAGGAAGGTCGAAAACAGGGTGGACGCCTTCCTTTTCGTCCGCGTCAAGAAGGAAGTCTATTGGCTTTGCGACTGCGGCGCGGGATATTACGTAATTAGCGACGACAAGATAGAAGGTTGCAGTTGTAAGTTGAGGCACGCCTTCGGCGAGAGGAAACTCGCCATGATCTACCTGACGGGGGACTACAGGTTCAAGTACTGGCGTAGTTATAGGTACGGCGAAGACGACGTCGAGCTCGTCGTGTTGGTGCCAGAGGAGGAGATCTCCCAAGAGCTCTTAGAGAAATATAGGAGGTACGAAGTCGCCGCCACTTAACGCCTCAACGCGTGGGCTACTGCGAGCACGGCCAAGGAGAATACGAAGAGGGTGGCCGTCGCGGGAATCGCCGATAGGTAGTAGGTCTCGAACATATTCCATATGTACACTGAGGCGGGGCTCGCCAGCCCGAACGGCGGCCCAGACACGTAGTACGCGATTATCACGACGGACCCGAACTCGCTTATGGCTCTAGACATAGCCGTAAGTCCCGACGAGATCACGCCTCTGGCGGAGCTACGGAAGACGTACCAGAAGATTTTGAGCTCGCTAACGCCCATGCTGGCCGCCATGAGCTCGGGCTCTTTGGGGAGCGCCTCGAAGTAGCTCTGGGCCGACCTTATATATATAGGCGCGGATACCACCACGAGCGCGGAGACGAGACCCAAATAGGTGTCGAATAGGTCGAGCCCCAACGAGCTCATGGCCTTGCCTATGGCGGTCTGGGGGCTTGTTAGAAGGACCAGCGCTATCCCCACAAGCGGGTGGGGCACCGACGCCGGCACGTCGGTGAGCGCGCTTATGAGCGCGTGCCTCCTCCTTGCGGCCAGATAGGCCAGAGGCGTGAAGAGCGCTATATTGGCCAACACTGCCAGAGAAGATGCGATGAGGGTTAGGCCTATAGATCTCAACAGCCCCACGTCGAAGGCGGCCTCTGCGTTGAAGAAGGGGCCGTAGCCGTAATAGAGGAGGGCCGCAAACGGGAATAAAAGCAGGGCGAGGGCAACCGCCGAATAGGCCACGAGCGATCTATACATGATCCGCCAGAGCCCACCTCGGCGCCTTGGCGTCTTGAGGGCAACGCGTAGGCGAGAACCCCTTTATGTCCAGAACGGGCGTCCCGTCGAAGAGGTCCAGCTCGGCTACATGTAGTACGCTCCCCTCCACCTTTAAGAGCTTGACTATAGACACGCCGATGGGGTTAGGCCTGTCGGGGCTGTCTGTCGCGAACACGCCCACCTCAGGCGCCGGGATCCCTCTGGCCTCGACCCTCTTGGGCCTCACCAACAGAGGGGCGCCCCTCCTCTTGTGGAGATAGGACACCACGATTATATGGCTGAACTCCTCAAGCCCCTTAAGGCCGGCGGCATATTCCTCCCTCACTACGATCTTGCCCTCTACGCGCCTCTTTTTGACCTCCTCGTCGGGGAGGCCGTGTGAGACGTAGCCTATGGGCTCGAACATATAGGGAGGGAATTTTTAACTTAAAGGTCCGCCGTATTGTAGCGTCCCGTTTCCTAAAAGCTCTCTGAGCTGTTGGGGTAGCGCGCTCGTGTTGCCGAACACGAGGGGCTTTTGGAGCGGAGTGAGGCCGTATTTCGCCAAATCGCCTCTATTTCTCAAGACGAAGAGTAGGAAGTCCAAGGCCGCGTCGTAGTTCTTGGCGTTTTTAGGTATTGTTATGTACAGATAGACGGGGGCCCCCTCGACGGCTGTGGGGACGCCGCCTATAGGTATAGTCCAGGAGAAGTGCGAATACCACCCGGCGTAGTTCATATCGCCGAAGTTAAGCCAAGGCGGTAGCTCTAAGTACTGGAGGCCGTTGGCCTCGGCATAGGACCTATAGGAGAATACAAACGCGATCTGTCCCTCTTTGAGCGGAACCACGTAATAGAACGTGCTACTCCTAGTCACATTGGCCCTATTGGCGGCCATCCTCTCCACAAAGAAGCCCTCGTTGCCCGCGTAGAGGCGCCCCGCGGCTTCTAGTATCAACATGGCGTAGAGCCCCTCGGGGTCTGTGGCGGGATTTGCGACTCCCAGCGGATATCTCCCCGACGTGAGGTCGTAGAAGAATTCATACCAGGCGGAGCTACTATTGGTCTCAATGGCCTTTTTGTAGACCTCTAGAAGGCCCGTGGCGTTGAAATTAGCCAGAGACGCATTGGAGTAAACAATCACATTGCTGTCGGCCACAAACGCCACGGCCCAGCCCGGATTGTAGGGCCCTGCCGCGACTACGGCTTGTCTAAACGCGACGGGCATAAAGACGTCGCATGGAGACCCCAGCGCTATCTGGCCCGCTAGGGCGAACGATCCGCCGGGCTTAACGACGACACGGGCGCCCGTCAGGTTGGCATATGCAGAGGCCAACGCGTTGCCCTCGGCGGCATAAGCTCCGGCGATACACAAGACGATAGTAGTATTGGAGGCAGGCGCGGACTTCTGGATCGCCTGAGGCTTTTGGGTCGAGGAGATTAATAGGGCCACGACTACGACTATTAAGACGGCCGTAAGGACGATGAGGAGAGTTCTGCCCATGGCGTAATATATTCTTTGTTATATTAACGAGTTACATTATTTTAATACAAATAAGCTTATATTTTGATTAAATGAGCTAATTGCTATACATTTAGAGAAATCCTCATAAAATACATAATCCGATAGATAATAAGGTAACTTAATATAGAAATAAACAGATCTTCTATTACTGATATATATTAATTATATATAATTTAGATCGAATAAAGGCCTATAGTCCCGCCGGCCTCTTTTGTTTCGTGTTGCGCGGCATCGATTTGTGGAAGAGCTTCAATGGAGCCGTGGTGTTGAGGGGCGTATATATATCGCTATATACTGGCGTCAACTGCATCAGAGGTCCTAACGGAGCCGGCAAGACAACACTCCTAAGGGTCCTAGCCCTTCTCGAGCGGCCCAATCGCGGCTCGGTCGTGGCCTTCGGCGAGCCGATAGACGCGTCCAATTGGGATAAGGCGGAAAGGCTTAGAGGGCTGGCTACATATGTACCTCAGACGCCTGAGGTCTTCGCCGTGTCTGTAAAGTCCCTATTGGCTCTATGCGGCAAGAAGAAAGAGGCCTTGAGGTGGGCCGAGTATTTCGGCCTCGCCGGCTTTTTGGACAGAAACGCGGCGTCCTTATCGCCGGGCATGAGGAGGAGGCTACAGCTGGCCCTCGCGTTTACGTGCGCCAGAAGGGCGTTGTTATTGGACGAGCCGGAGGCCTATCTCGACGGGGAGGGCCGAGACCTCCTGGCCTCGGCATTAAGGGACGCCGAAGGGCTCGTGGTGGGTTACGTGACTCATGAAGAGCCCCTGGTCCCGTGTAGCCGCATCTACATCATGGAGGGCGGCACAATAATAAATGGGGGATAGTTCTCTGTGGAGTTCCTCCTCTTTGGAGGCGTGGGGTTTATAGGGGTCAATCTAGCCCGTCGGCTGGCCGAGGGGGGCCATTCGGTCGTTTTGGCCAAAAGGCGCGGCGTGCCTCCCCGCCCCCTAATAGCAAAAGCCCTCTCGGGCCTCCAAGTCCTCGAATATTCAGACCCCGCCGAGCTGTTAGAGTCCATAAGGCCGGACGTGGCGGTAAACTTAGTGGCCGTGTTGTATGGACCCCGCGAGGAGGTGGAAAGAGCCAACGTTGGCTTCCCCAAGGCGTTATGTGCCGCCGCGCGTAGGACGGGGTGGAGGGGAAGGCTGATACACATATCGGGCGCCACAGTTGTCGGGCCGGGGCTCGTGAGGGAGGAGGCCGAGCATCTAGAAGGCATAAGGCCCGCCACGTTTTTCGACAAGACTAAAGCCGAGGGCGAGCGGATCGTGGCCAGTTGTTTCGACGACTGGATAATAATAAGGCCTACTGTAGTCTACGGCCCCTATAACGACCATCCGGAGTGGGCCCTGTTGGCGAGACTGGCCAAGGTGGGCGTGGCTCCGGCCCTCCGCCTGGGCTTCTCGGCGATTTCGGCCTCGGCCCTCTCCGAGGCGGTCGAAAGGTCGTCGGGGCTCAAATCGTCGCGCCATTATTTCTTCGCGACGGAATGCGCCCTGTTGAAATTCGACGAGGTCGTAGACGCGTTGGAGGAGGCCGCGGGGAGGAGGCTCTTGCGGGCGCCGATCCCGGCCTTCGCCGCGAAGATCTTCGCGCCGTCTGCAATAAGGGGACTGTTCAGATATGCCAACGTTCAGTTCTCCTGCGAGAAGATGAAAAGTCTATTGGGCTACGAGGCGACCTACAGGCGGGAGGA
>JBEULO010000043.1:32775-38777 GCA_041287225.1 Thermoproteus sp. | reverse complement strand
CAGATATACCTCTCTGTAATCGAGAAGGAGAGGAGGGGGGAATATCTAGGCCAGACGGTCCAGCTCATACCTCATGTAACCGATGAAATAAAGAAGAGGATAATCGAAGCCGCCGACAATTTCGACGTCACTCTCGTAGAGATAGGCGGCACTGTCGGCGATTACGAACAGTTGCCGTTTCTAGAGGCCGTAAGGCAATTGAGGCTCGAGCTCGGCGACGAGAATACGGTGTTTATACACGTGGCCTGGGTCCCGCTCCTGCCGGCCACAGAGGAGTTCAAGACCAAACCGCTTCAGCATAGCGTAGCGGAGTTGAGGCGGTACGGCATACAGCCTGACGCAATAGTCGCGCGGTCGCAAAAGCCGCTCGATAAGAGCTCCATAAAGAAGATATCGTTACATACCAATGTGCCCATCTCCGCCATCTTCAACTCGTATGATATAGATACGGTATATAGAGTCCCCTTGATACTTGAAGAACAAGGCATGGGCGAGTTTCTAGCCAGAAGGCTCGGCCTCAAACAACCGCAAGCGGATTTCTCCCAATGGAGGGCGTTCGTAGAGGCTCTTGTCAATCCGCAACATACTGTCAAGGTCGGCATGTGCGGCAAATACGTAGAGCTCAGGGACTCTTATATAAGCATAGTCGAGGCCTTGAGGCACGCCGGCGCCGCGTTGAGGACGAGCCCCAAGTTGGTCTGGATAAACTCGGACGAGGTGGAAAAGAGGCCGGAGGAGTTGGAGAAAGTGGAGGTCGACGCCATGGTGGTCCTGCCGGGGTTCGGCAAGAGGGGTACTGAAGGTATGATAGAATGTATAAGGCATGCCCGCGTCAACAGGATACCTTTCCTCGGCATATGTTTCGGCATGCAGCTGGCCGTGGTGGAGTTCGCGAGGAACGTCTTAGGCTTGAGGGGCGCCAACTCCACGGAGCTCGACCCGGAGACGCCGCACCCGGTGGTGCATTTAGCGCCGGAACAGACCGGCGTGGATAAACTCGGCGGCACTATGATACTGGGCAATAGGGATGTCGAAATAGTGCCGGGCACCCTGGCCCATAGGCTTTACGGCTCGACGAGCACCACAGAGCGCCATAGGCACCGTTACGAAGTCAATTTGGACTATCTGTCCAAAATGACCGAGGCGGGGCTGGTGGTGTCCGGATGGCGTACCGATATAAGGAGGGTCGAGATAATAGAGCTCAAAGACCACCCGTTCTTTATAGCCACGCAGTTCCATCCTGAGTTCAAATCGAGACCCACGAGGCCCCGCCCCGTGTTCTACGGCCTAATCTCCGCCGCATTGTCAACCAGTAGAGGCGATGACAGCGGCGGCAGTAATTAGGACATACGACAAGGCAATGATGAGGCTAGGCGTCTGGCCCAAAAAGAGATAGCCCCATATGGTTGCCAGCACTGGCTCCAGTGTCGCCAACACCGACGCCCTCGCGGCCCCTATGGCCTTAACGCCGGAGGAGAACAGCCTGTAGGGTATTAGGGTACAGAAGAGGCCTAGGTACGCCCCGAACGCCGCAGTTTTAGCCAGATCGCCAGGGCCGTATATCGTTATGTATATCGCGACGGCGGGCGCCGTGACGGCCAGCGTGTAGGGCATGGCCCCGAGGGATACCTCGACATCTCGGTTCTCTTTGGAGTAGAACCTAGCTACTGCTATGTAGGATCCATATGAGATTCCAGAAGCCAAGCCGGCCGCAAAGCCGAAGGGGTTGAGGGCCCCTAGAGATGCGCCTAGAACCATTAGGGCCACTGCGATTAATATCAGGGAGACCGCCACGAGGTCTCTACGCCTTGCGCGTTCGCCCAAAAGGCTGGAGACCAACGTCGTCCATAGGGGGGCCGTATACAACAAATATGCGGCAGGCCCCAGCCCCACCAACGCGGCCGCTAGGGGGTATACCGAGAACAAAACGCCTAGGAGCACCCCTGAGACTATTGCCGATTTTTCGCGGGACTTGACGAAGAAGAGCGCTATGGTAGATGCTACTAGGGACCTAAAAAACGCCAGAACCACATAATTTCCGCTATAGACGCTGGCTAGGCCTATAGTGGACCAAAGAGCAGCCGCCGTCAGTATCTTCCCTATGGCGCCGACCTCCTTCAGTCTAGTATCCACTTCCTTATGTCTCTACTGTGCGCATAGGCGTACATGGCCGCTATCACTATCAACGCGACTATGACCAACAGATATATAGCGGACGCGTAGGAGGGGCTTATGGCGAAATACACTATGGGGACTGCGATCAGCGGCTCGAGCGTCACCAACATCAACACGTAGCCGAAATACTGCATGGCCAAACGCGACTTCGCCTCGCCTTGAGGCGGGTTGCCCGCCTCATATCTCCTCCTCTTGGCCTCGGTGGGCGCTTGGGGGGCTATGAGATATATAGCGTAGACGGCCAGGAGGGTCAGTCCTAAAATCAACAGGAAGATTATAGTGAGGACGGCCCAATCGCTCATGACATCTGGACGCCCCTTCGGTTTTTATATGTTGACTCCGCAGATCGCTTATATAAACCTCGTGAATATGTATGATCATGGCCGACGTCGTTCCAGTTAAAGTATTCGGCTCTTCGTCTGTAGGCGTCTACATCGTGGCTAATAACAAAATAGCCTTGGTGCCGTCGGACGTCCCCGAGAAAATAGACGATGAGGTTAGAAACGTCCTCGGCGGCGTTGTGGTCAGGACCACCATCGCTAAGTCCCCCCTCTTGGGGATATTCGTGGTGATGAACGACAACGGCATATTGGTGCCCAACATAGCCCTCGAGGACGAGGTGAACATGTTGAAGGGGCTGGGCCTCAACTTGGGCGTCCTACAGACCAAATATACAGCCATAGCGAACTTAATAGTGGCCAACAACAAGGCCGCAGTGGTCTCGCCCATATTAGAACCGGAGAATAGAAAAATCGTGGGGGACGTCCTGGGCGTAGAGGTCTTCGTGGACTCTCTGGCGGGATCCCCGTTGGTGGGATCCATCGCAATCGCAAACTCCCGCGGGGTGCTCGTGGCGCCGGACGCCACAGACGGCGACTTGAAGAAATTGGAGAAATATCTAGGAGTACATGCAGACGTCGGAACTGTGAATAGAGGTCGTTCGTTCCTGAGGGGCGGCATAGTGGCTAACGACAAGGGCGCCCTAGTGGGCTGGGAGACTACCGGTGCTGAGATAATGCGCATATTGTCGACGCTCTTCAAGTAGCGGAAAACTTTATAGCGGGTTTTCTTCCCTCAGCGTGGCTGAAGTAAAGGTATATTTGATATCGGGGAGGGCTAGGCTACAGAGCGGGACCATGAAGTTCAAACTATACGTGCGCGCCGTGAAGCCCAGAGACGCCGTAGAGAGAGCATATGAGCTTATCGGAAGTCGCCATAAGGCGAAGCGGTATCAGATACAAATAGAGAAGGTCGAGGAGGCGCCTCTCGACAAGGCCCCCGATAACATAAAGGCGTTTGCATATATAGACAGGTTAGTGACGTACTGATGTCGGCTAGAATCACTAGGGAGGACGTCGCGCGGCTCGTAGACGAATACCAACTGTTGTCGGAACTCATAGCGAGTCTCCAAGCCCAACTTTCTGTCATAAACGACTCGATGGAGGAGCTCAAGACTGCTCTTGAAGGCTTGAAGTCGTTGGGCCAAGAGGCCGAGCGTTACGTCCATATAGGCGCCGGCGTCTACTTAAAGGCGTCGGTGGACCAGTCCGAAATATTGACGCCTCTAGGCGCCAGCTATTATGCCTTTTTGGATAGACAAAACGCCGAGCGGATCCTCAACGAGCGGCTAGAGGAGCTCAATAACGTTAAGAACAGCCTGGAGTCGAATTTGGCCAAGCTCGGCGAGAGGGCGGCCCAAATACGCGATGTCTTGGAGCAATTAGGCGTTATTAGTTGATGTTCGACAGACTTAGAAGGACCTTTTCTAAGTTTGTAGATTCTCTGGCCTCCGCCATTAAGGAGGACACGCTGAACGAGAAGGAGGTATCGGAGCTGGTAGACGATCTATACCTAGACCTAGTGGAGAGCGATGTCGCCGTCGATGTGGTCGACGCGATAACGTCGGCGCTCCGCGCTAAATTAGTGGGGATTAAGGTCCCCAGATTCGGCGATAGGGAATCGGCGGTCAAGAAGGCGGTCGCAGACGCGCTCCTCTCAATAGTGTCGGATATACCCGACGTAGATTTCGAGGCCGAAGTGGCCAAAAGGCTGGAGGAGACGAGGCCTGTCGTTTTGATGTTTCTAGGCCCCAACGGCTACGGCAAGACCACCACTCTGGCCAAAATGGCCTTCCTTTTTAAGTCCAAGGGCCTCCAAAGCGTGTTGGCCGCCGCGGACACCTTTAGGGCGGGCGCGCGGGAGCAACTAGAAGAACACGGGAAGAGGCTCGGCTTGAGGGTCGTCGGGGGCAAATACGGCTCCGACCCCGCCTCGGTTGCCTACGACGCAATTCAACATGCCAGATCTAAGGGGATCCCCCTTGTGTTGATAGACACGGCCGGGAGGATGCACACAGATAGGAACCTAATGGACGAGCTGTCGAAAATACAAAGGGTAGCCGAGCCCCACTTCTCTATTTTCGTCTTCGATGCGCAGTTGGGCAACGAGGCTCTGGAGATAGCGAAATATTACAACAAGTACGTGGAGATAGACGGCACTATCGCCACTAAAGTCGACTCATACCCGAAAGGCGGCTCAATACTCACCTTCCTTTACGTCCTCAAGAGGCCTATATACTTCCTCGGAGTCGGCCAACGCTATGAAGACCTCGTCAAGTTCAGGAAGGGGGAGTATATACTACAACTAGTCGGTTAATCTCGGCGGAGAGCTTTTTATAGCACCTACATCACATGGCGTGGCTCTCGACGAAAAAATCAAGGAGTTCCTCAGAGACGTCAGATGGGTTATATCCATATCGGAAAAGCCGTCCGATAAGGAGTTCAATTTAGTTGTTAAGTTCTTGTTGTTTTTGGCGTTTGCGGCAGGAGTTCTTCAGTTTGTATTTTATATAGCTAATGTATACATGACGGCATATCTAAGCGGGTCCAGCTTGGCCACCTACGCCTTATCGCAAACACAAGAGGCGGTGGCGGTCGTCTCGAGCCTAATTGTGATATTTGCGGCTTTGATTTACGTAGTGATAAAGCTAGGGTGATGTCGTCCCAACAGTGTCCCATCTATTCGATTAGCGTCGTGGGGAGACAGGAATACAACGTGACCATGGTCCTCAAGTTGCGTAGCGAGTCGGGAAAACAGCCAGTCTACTCAATTCTAGTCCCCAAGGAGCCTTTCGGCGTAATATTCATGGAGGCCGAGTCGCTGGCGGTAGTCTACAGGGTGGCCTACGGCGTCAAGCATGTAAAGGGCGTCCTGAAAGGCAAGACGAATTTAGAGGAGATCGTGAAGTACATAGAGCCCAAGAAGCCCGCGATAGACATAGACGTGAACGACGAAGTTGAGATACTTGCAGATGTATTGAAAGGTAGCCGGGGCAGAGTGGTCTCTGTGGATAAAGAAAAGGGCATAGTTAGAGTCGAGCTTCTCGACTCGCCGTTCCCCATGCCGTTGGACTTAAAGGCGAGTGAAGTCAAAGTGGTGAAGAAGGCGGGCAGGTAACGACAAAAATTAAATAATAGGCTTAAGACCGGCGCGTGGCTAAACGCGTAATAAACGTACCGCTTCAAGGCGGGAAGTTCGCCCCCAATCCGCAGTTCCAAGACGCGGTTAAGAACGCAGGCCTGGACCCCAACACGGTGGCGCAAAGGGTGCAAGAGGCCTTGAAGAAATATGCCGGCTTCCCCATCTCTAAAGTCGAGCTGGAGGTCGAAGAGGCCACAAAGGAGTTTTCGGTGTTGGTCAAATTGCCCCCCATAGGCGATCTGTTGCTAAAACTTCTAGGTAAGGACTCGGGGCCTCACGACGCGGCCAAGGAGACCATCGGCGATCTGTCCTTCGAGAAAATAGTCCAAATAGCGGCGGCTAAATAC
>JBEULO010000043.1:25154-32675 GCA_041287225.1 Thermoproteus sp. | reverse complement strand
GAGAAAATAGTCCAAATAGCGGCGGCTAAATACCCCGAGCTTAAATCCAAAAGCCTCAAGTCGGCCGTGAAGCAAGTGCTCAGCACCTGTAAGGCTATGGGCATCACAGTTGACGGCAAGCCTGCAGTCGAGGCAATGAAGGCAGTGGACGGCGGGGCTTACGACGACATAATTCATAAAGCCGAGGAACAGTTGAGGCCATGAGCGTAGCCGCTCTGGTAAGACAAGACGTATTGATAAACGCCATAAGGGAGGCCATATCTAAAGGCAGGAGGCACAAATTTACAGAGAGCGTAGATCTAATAATAGTCCTTAGGGACGTAGATCTGAACAAGCCTGAAAACCGTATAAACCTAAGCGTCCCTCTGCCCCACCCCCCCAAAATGAACAAAATAGCCGCGTTTGCGGCCGGCGCGTTTGAGGTCGCCGCTAAGAACGCCGGTGTGGACGCGATAATCACGAGGGACCAGATAGAGGCGTTGGCGGGCAAAAAACGCGAGATTAGGAAGCTGGCGAGGAGATACGACTACTTCATATCGTCGCCGGATTTAATGCCCCTAATAGGCCGCGTGCTCGGCTCTATATTCGGCCCTAGAGGCAAGATGCCAGAGGTGGTGCCCCCAAACGTAGACGCGAAGTCTGTAGTGGATAGGCTCAAAAGGAGCGTAAGGCTCAGATTGAGGAACGAGCCGGTGGTAAAACTGAGAGTGGGCTCCGAGGCCCAGAAGCCCGAAGAGATAGCGTCGAACATAATGACCGTGTTGGAGGAGCTCAACTCCAAGTTTCCGTTGAGGCAACATGTGGCCCGTATCTACATCAAAAGGACCATGGGGCCTCCCGTATCGCTAAAGGACGAGCTGTTCGCCTCCAAATAAGCGTCTACGCATAAAACATAAAAAGGCCTTGTGGGGTTCGGGCGATGGCCTTGCAGTTAGGCAAGAGGGCATATACGCGCGAGAGGCCTTACCCCCAGAAGAAAGTGGGGATAGTTTCCGAATTGGAGCAGTTGGCGAAACAATACAACTATATATTCCTCTTCGACCTCCACGGCCTCTCCGCCAGGATACTACATGAATATCGTTTTAGGCTACGAGGCGCCGGGGTGATAAAAGTCGCCAAGCACAATCTGATGAGGATAGCGCTGAGGAGGGCCTATGGCGATTTGCCTCCAGATGTCGACAAGGAGCTTGTAGGCGAAAGGGCCTATATATTCACCAACGAGAACCCCGCCATATTCGCCAAAATAGTTGAAGCTAAAGCGGTCAGGAGGAAGGCGCGTGGAGGCGACGTGGCGCCCTACGATATAATCGCCCCCGCGGGCCCGACCAACCTATCGCCGGGTCCGATATTGAGCAAATTCGGCAAGTTGAAAATACCCACGAGGGTTCAAGAAGGCAAGATATGGATAGCGAAGGACAGCCCCGTAGTGAAGGCAGGACAGCAAATTACCGACGAGATAGCCGACATACTTAGAGTCCTAGGCGTGGAGCCCATATACGAGAAGTTGAGACTCCTCGGCGTCATATGGAAAGGCCGTAAATTCGTCAAGATAGATGAAATAATCGTAGAGCCCAAGAAGTACACAGACATGTTGCAACAAGCGGTGGCAGCTGCGCGCAACTTGGCGCTCAATGTGGTCTACCCGACGCCGGAGGTGCTCTCCGTCGTGTTGCCGAACGCACAAGCCCGCGCGTTGGCTCTGGCGGCCCGTTTGGGCATAGTCACGAAGGAGACGTTGCCCGTACTGCTCGCGAGGGCTTCGGCGGAGGCCGCCGCTCTGGCTGCCCTCATAGCGCCGAAGGCGCCCGATCTGGGCCTACAGGTACAACAGACGCAACAGGCGGAGCAAAAAGTAGAGGAGCAGAAACAAGAAGAGAAGCCAGCAGAGGAGGGAGGGGAGAAGGGCCCGAGCGAAGAGGACATAGCGAGCGGACTGGCCTCTCTATTTTGAAGTGGTCAGGGCCTTCGCCCCTGGAGTAGTAAAGCTATTTGGAGAACATGCAGTGGTTTACGGCAAGCCCGCCATAGCCGCCGCCGTCAATAAAGGCGTGACGATTTCGTGCGAGAGGGGCGACAGGACTCTTGTTAGGACAGGCAAGGCGTATGTGGACTTGGAGTACATGCCCGGCTCCAACTCGGCGTCGGCTAGAGGCCATGAGGCGTTCCTCTCGTACGTGCTCGCCGCCCTCCAGAGGGCCGAGTCCTCTTTCGGCAGGCTTAACGCCGTTTTTACTATACAAAGCGACTTCCCGCCGAGTATAGGCGCCGCGACTTCGGCCTCTGTCTCTGTGGCCTTGTTGAAGGCATATGCCGAATGCCTTGGCATAAATATAGGCCGCGAGGAGCTCGCGAGCCTCGCACATAAGGTAGAACTGGACGTACAAGGCGCGGCCTCGCCTATGGACACGGCGGTGTCGGCCATAGGAGGCGTGTTGAGGATAGAGCCGAGCCCCTTTAGGTACCGCCCGCTTAATGCCCCGTTGAAGGAGTTAGTGCTGGCCCTGCTCCCTAGGCGCGGCCTCACCAAAGACATAGTGGCCGACGTAAGGGCCTTGAGGGCGCGTCGCCGCTCTGTAGAGGCTGTAATGGACGCAATAGCGTCGGTGGTCGACGAGGCGGAGGGCTGTCTCGCCGCAAACGACCTGACGTGTGTAGGAGAGCTCATGGAGATAAACAACTGGCTTCTCGGAGCCCTAGGCGTCGTCGGACACGACATAGTGGTTCTGTTGAGACATCTAAGGCCGTATATATACGGCGGAAAGATAAGCGGCGCCGGCCGGGGCGGCGTGGTGGTGCTTCTGCCGAAAAGAAAAGAGGAGCTAAAAGAGGCGCTGGCGGCTCTAGACGTCCCGTATGTCGAGGCCGAAGTGGACGTCTTGGGCGCAAGGGCGATATGATCGTCCAGGCCCTCGGGATAGTCGGCCTCCTCCTGATAGCTGGAGGGTGGGCCTTAACGATAGCCAGGCGGTCGCCCCCTCCGCCGTTAGACCTAACTGTAGTGTACTTCCTCGGCAGCGCCGTGCTTACAGCATATGCGGCTTGTGAAAGGGACGCCGTATTTACGACCCTCAATGCGGTATCGGCCGTCTTATCGCTGGCTAATATCTTCAGGGCGGCGAGGCGTAAAGAACATTAAAAAGAGCGCCGGCTTGTCTATGGCAAGTTCCGCCAAGAGGCCCGTCGTGGGCGGCAGGGCGTACCACATAATGCTCGAACCCGGCTCGGTCCCCCGCTATGTGTTGCTCCCAGGCGATCCCGGAAGGGTGCCCAAGATAGCCTCATATTGGGACGAAGGCCGCGAGGTTGCCAGGAATAGGGAATTCGTGACCTATATCGGCAGATATAAAGGCACGCCTATAGCGGCGACGTCTACCGGAATAGGCTCCGGCTCTACTGCAATTGCGGTGGAGGAGCTTTTAGCCGTAGGCGCAGATACGTTCGTAAGAGTGGGCACCACCGGCGCTTTACGTAGAGACGTAAAGATAGGAGACCTCATAATAGCGTGGGCCGCCGTCAGGTGGGACGGCGCAAGTCGGTGGTACGCCCCGCCGGAATATCCGGCAGTAGCCCACTGGGCCGTCTTAAATGCCCTAGTAAAAGCCGCGGAGGGGCTCGGCGTAAGGCACCATATCGGCATTGTGGCGTCCACAGATTCGTTCTATATAGGCCAAGAGAGACCTGGACACAAGGGCTATATGCCCCCATGGGCTAGAGGGCTTGTGGAGACCTTGAGGGCCCTAAACGTGCTCAGCTTCGAAATGGAGACCGCCACCATCTTCACCTTGGCTTCGATCTACGGAGCTAGAGCTGGCGGCGTCTATGCGGTCATAGCCAATAGGGAGACCGACGAATTTATAGCGGAGGCGGGAGTTGAAGACGCCATCAGAGTCGCCAACGAGGCCGTAAAGATATTAGCAGAGGGGGACTCCAGATGATCCTAAGGCTCATATATGTTAGAGACAGCGCGATAATAGAGGCGCAAGAGCTCGTGCCGTGCGGCGACGCCTTTTCCTTCAAGATAGCGGACCGCTCCCTCTCGATATGCGGCAACGCGTATGAGCTATCGGAAGAAGTGCCGAAGTTTAAAAAGGCCGTTCTGAGGACCAGGTCCGGCGTGTATTTAGTAGAATGCGACGACGATATGAACTGCATAGCCGCCAAGACGCATTAGAGCATAACGCAAAGAATATATCATGGAGAGTATATCTTTCCCTATGGCGGGCAAAAAGAACGAGGAGAAGAAGGAAGGCGAGAAGAAAGTAACGGTGTTGAGGTTCTTCGAGTGCGGTATCCTATAAAATCCTCCTTTTTGCGGGCCGGTCGGCGGGCTTATTTAAATATCGACATATACAGGGCGTTGTGGACGTGACGGTGGCGGTATACAACATATCGAGCCTGCCGAGGTTGATGGAGTTCGCTAGGGTTACTTACGGCTTCGGCGTGAAGCGGCTCGTAGCCGTAAGGGTGTTCGGCTCCGCCGCACAGCAAATAGGAGACCTCTTTAAATACGCCTTTAAGGTGGGCGGCGAGGTCTTAGTCTTCAACGACCTCAACGACTTGAGCGAGGCCTTGAGGCCTGATCTAATAGTCGCGCTGACAAAACAGGAGAAGGGGGTTGAGCCCCTCGCCGACCTTCCCGACGCAAGGTTGGTGCTCGTGGTCAGCGGGTCCGACCTGCCTATAACCCAACGCGAGCTCCCCAAAGGGGCTAGGCTCGCCTATGCCGTAGAGGAGGACGTAGGGTCTGTCGGGCAACTCGCCATAGCTCTATATAGGCTGAAAAAAGGAGGGGCTATTCGATCTTGACCTGTATCTCCTGGGGCTTTGTCTTTTTCGCCGTGATTGTCAAGACTCCGTTCCTATACGAGGCCTTTGCCGTCGACGGCTCTATCTTAAAGGGCAGGTAGACCCTCCTGGAGTACTTCCTATCGCCGCGTGCCCCCTCAGCTCTGATATAGTCGCCGTCGCGCGAGATGTAGATGGAAATATCGCCGGGCTCTAAGCCCGGCATATCGACCTCTATTATCGCGTCGTCTCCCTGCTCTTTGATGTTAACGCCCTGCTCGACGGTCATCTTCCTGACCGTACCAGTAGTGGTTTTCACGACCTCCTCTACGGTCTTTTGGACGGCTTTGGAAAGCTCGTCGAAAGTCCGCCTGATCTCGTTAATTATGTCCTCGCCCATGAGAAGCCTTGTGGGCACATATAAAAGCCTTTAGAGCTACAACGCACATCCGCGGTTTTCGGCAAGCCGCATCGCCCGATATCCGCCATATAGCATACCTATGGACTTCTTGGTCACGTGCGCCCGTGGTTCCCATATGGAGCGGCGGCCCTTCACGTACCCTCTACGAATCTCCACTTCCTGGGGGCTTCCATATCTAAGCCTGGGCGTCTCGCTTTGGCTCTACGGGGTGCTCCTCTTAGATTCAGCACTCAGAGCTCTACAACACGACGTGATCCTACCGGCTCCTACGGCCGCAACAGACGAACCTCGCCCTGTCCTTCGGCCTAATAGCGCTGGCCTCGAGGCCGTAACGGGCCGTCCCGGCGTCGGCGTTTTCGCCACATCTACAGATGTGGTTTTTAGATCCGAGGGCATGATGAAGTAGCAGCTGGACGTGTCAGAAGCAATATAAACCCTAGGTGATTCGGGGTTTACATGGGCTTCGTATATCCTGACGGCATAATCTCGACCGCGGGCCATGTGGATGCCGGAAAGACCAGCGTCGTATATGCCCTATCCGGCGTGTGGGTTGCTCGCCACAGCGAAGAGGTGAAGAAGGCAATGACGATAAAACTGGGCTATACGCAGATAGGCGTCTACGACTGCCCTGGCTCCGAGTACCCGCTCTCCGACGGCCTCCTAAACGACGGGAAGTGTCCAGACGGGTCTGAGCCCGAGCTTCTACGCAAAATATCCATAGTCGACGTGCCGGGCCACGAGGTGTTAATAGCCACAATGGTGTCCGGCGCCGCTGCGGTAGACGCGGCGCTCATGGTGGTAGACGCCACCATGCCCGTGCCCCAGCCGCAGACCGCAGAACATTTCGCAGTCCTCGACATTATTGGAGTCAGGAACATGGTGGTGGCCCAGAACAAAATAGACCTAGTGCCTAAGGAAAAGGCGGTGGAGAACTACGGCCAGATCAAGAAGTTCCTATCCGGCACCTGGGCCCAAAACTCGCCCGTAGTGCCGGTTTCCGCACTCCATAAGGTGAACATAGACGTCCTCGCGTCCTATATAGCCAAGATGACCCCCAAAAGGGAGCCTGACCTCTCCAAGCCGGCCCGCATGGCAGTCCTCAGGAGCTTTAACGTAAACCCTCCCGGGACCCCCGCCGATAGGCTTAAAGGAGGCGTGTTGGGCGGCACTATGTTGCAGGGCGCCATAAAGCTCGGCGACGAGATAGAAATAAGGCCGGGGCTCAAGGTGGATAAAGGCAAGTCGCCCTATCAGCCGCTCTTGACGAAAGTAGTGGGGATAGAATACGGCGGAGAGAAGGCAGAAGAGGCAAGGCCCGGCGGCCTGGTGGGCCTAATGACTACTTTAGATCCAGCTCTCACTAAAGCCGACGCCCTCGCCGGCTCTATAGTGGGCAAGCCGGGCGCCCTCCCGCCTGTATGGACCACGTTGGAGCTAGAAGTAAAGGAGCTCCCTAGATTCGGCGAGAAGGCAGAGCCCATGAAGCCCAACGAGGTGGTCCTCGTGTCTATAGGACCTGCCACAGTGTTCGGAGTCGTCCAGTCCGTTAAGAAGGACCTAGTCGCCGTAGCCTTAAGGAAGGCGGTCGCCGCAGATCAAGGCGCGAAGGCGGTGATAACCAGACAGATAAAAAACCGCTGGATAGTCAGCAACTACGGCACGCTTAAAGGCGGAAATGTAGTTCTGGAATAGTTAACTTTTTATGTTAACAATATCTATTCAACGTGAGCGTGGTCATAGGCATCAGGATACCCAAGAGGCTCAAGGAGGAGCTCGAAAAGCTCGGCATAAACTACACAGAAGAGATCAGGGAGTATCTACAACGGCGCGTCAGAGAGGAAAAGGCGAGACGACTCGCCGATGCGCTAGACGGCATATCTAAAGAGCTCGGCGCCGTAGGCGAGGACTACTCCACCGCATGGATAAGAGAAGAACGTGAAAGTCGTAGTTGACGCCTCCGTTGTAGTCAAGTGGGCCATCCCGGAGCCCCACCACGTAGAGGCCAAGGCCCTCCGCGACGACCACCTACGAGGCGAAATTTCGGCCGCCGCCCCGCCCTGCCTCTGGCTGGAGGTGGCAAGCGCCCTCAGGAAGTACGCCGTGAGGGGGCTCATGAGGGCCGAGAAGGCAGTAGAGGCCATGAGGTTGCTTCGAGAAACCGGCATCGAGGTCATAGAGCCCGACCTCCCGCGCGTACTTGAGGAGTCCTTCAAGCTCGGCGTGACGGTCTACGACGCAGCATATTTAGTCCTGGCGGAAGAGCTAGACGCGCCGTTCTATACTGCAGACGAAAAACTACTACGGCACCACAAGGC
>JBEULO010000043.1:17490-25128 GCA_041287225.1 Thermoproteus sp. | reverse complement strand
GAGGTCCCGGGTTCGAATCCCGGCCGGGGCTTGCGTTAATCTTTATAGACGTAGCCGTATGTCTTAGAGGTTTTGGGCTTCGCGTTTACGTTCACGACTACGCCCCTCTTTAGGACGGCGGGCACTTTCTTGTCGAGGACGGCCTCTTGTCCCTTTATTGTCGCCATGGCTCTAATCCCGCCTATGAATACATGCGCCTTTTCGGCCTCTGAGGCCCATTTGAACTTCACGGCCTTGTATCTGTCGGTGAGGGGCACATCTCTCTTAACTAAAATATAGGAGTCCTTGAGGGCGTCGAGCTCTATGCCCCTAAGCGCGATCCCCACGCGGACGCCCGGCCCTACCTCCTCCTGGTCTTCGTCCAGCACTTGTATGCTCTTGACGTCGACCTCGATTCCGCTAGGCAAAGCCACCAATTTTTCGTGGAGCCCCACGTGGGTGTACGTGAAGCCTATCGCCACGGGGCCGACGCCTTTTACGTTAAAGGCCCTCTCTATGTAGATGTAGCCCACGTCCTCCGGCGTTATGTCGACTTCCTCCAGCTCGCCCAGCTCCAAGCCCAGCTCGCCGAAATATTTACGGAACGCCTCTACGTCGTCGGCGAGGACGACGCCTCTGAGACCTGAGGCCTTGGCCAGCAGCGCCAATTCGGCCGAGTTGGAGTTCGCACCTGTTATATATAGGTAGTAGTAAGTCGACAGCGTTATGAATTCTGCGGCTTCGAGTAGTCCGTCTGGCGTCAACACGGTCCTTAATATGTCGTCTTTATGTCTATAGTACATTTTCTCCTCCTCTTTTTTGCCCAGCCTGCCCGCCACCTCTAGGGCCTTCTCCTTGTCGTCGGAGAGCACGACTACTATAGAGCCTTTTAGCACCAGTGGCAAAAAGCTCCCATATAAAAGCGTCTCTCCAGCGCCCAAATTGGAGGCGTTACATAAAAATTCGGGAGGTCTTATCGCCATGTCCGAAGATGTGAGGGCCGTCTTCGCGAGGGCTTTTTTCAACATGGACCCTCTGGGGTCGGTCTCCCAATACATGGTCTTCTACTACCACGACCCCAAGGCCTATTACGCAGGGCTTTCGAAGAGCGCGTTGCGGAGGGAGCTCGAGGCCGTTAGGTCCAATATGCAGAAGTTTTTGGACGAAGAGGCGATCTCCATAAACGGGAGGAGGGTCGAGGCCAAGGTGGTCCATATAGATATAGGCCTAATTACGATAAATTACGTATATATAACCTTCTTGATAAGGTTTAAGGGCGAATTACATGAAGGACTTAACGTATACGAGGACGTATATGAGGAGGAGGTCGCCGAGTATCCCTACGAGTTCCTCTGGTGGCTCCCCGGCAGGGTCGTGCGCGCACATATCGCGGGCGATGTGCACATAGAAGGCAATATACTCTCAGTGAAGGTGCCAGCTGGATTAAAGGTGGGGGGCAGGGAGGTTATTGAGTTCTACGTGTAGCTTGTGCGAACCTCAACAAGAACTGCCACTTCCTATCTATATCTTCCTCCATCTGCCTTATCTGTTCTTCGGTCAGATGCGCATATCTGCCCTGTAGCTTTAAGTATTCTATTAACGGCTTTCTTTTACTCCTATCGACGAGCGCAGAGCTCGGCGGGTTGAGTTTGAGCTCGCCGTGGTCGTACTCCCAGAGGATAAAGGCGCCGGTCTCCACGGCCTTCCTGGCGACCTCTACGGTGAGCGACGGGTCGAACAGCCAACCGGGAGGACACGGCGCGAATAGGTGTATGAACTTGAAGCCTCTTATCTCCGAGGCCCTCTTTATCTTGCGGTAGAAGTCTTGGGGGTAGGCTATATTAGCTGTGGCTACATAGGGCACGTCGTGGGCCACCAGTATTAGCGCAACGTCCTTCTTGGACTCCCTCTTCCCTGTGGGGGTCGTAGTGGTCCATGCGCCTCTGGGAGTCTCGCTGCTCCTCTGTATGCCGGTGTTCATGTAGGCCTCGTTGTCGTACATGATGTAGAGCACGTCGCTGTTTCTCTCCGCCGCCGCGCTCACCGCGGCGAAGCCTATGTCTGCAGTTCCCCCGTCGCCGGCCCAGACGACCGAGTGGCCCTTTACGCCCAGTTGCCTAAACGCCTCAGATATGCCCGTGGCGACCGACGCGGCGGAGGCGAAGGGGACGTTTAGAACGGGCATATTTATGCCGGTTTTAGGCCCGAGGCCCTGCACGACGGCGGCGCAACTTGCAGGTATTGACAACACGGCCTCCTCTCCTAGAGCCATGCCTAAGATCTTCCATCCTATCATCATGCCGCAGCCGGCACATGCGGAGTTGCCCGGCAGTACGTACTTCTTTTTGGGCAGTAGGTCTATCCTGACGCTCATAGCAGTACGACCCAGTCCCTATATTCCCTCTCTATTGCGTGTTTCACGGCCTTGCGGAAGTCCTCCGCCTTGAAGTCGACCCCCGCCAGTCCCGCCAGCACGTTGGTGACCCTATCGCGTCCCAATATCGACGCCACTTCTCTGCCCAACACGCCGCCCGCCGGCGTTATGTCGCGATCGAACACGACAACTCTGTCGAGCCCGGCGAGGGCTTCGACCTCCTCGTCGGGGAAGGGCCTTACAAACCTCAACCTCATCAAGCCCACGGGCATCCCCTCGCGCCTCAAGGCCTTCACGGCCTCCTTTGCGTCTCCGCACCAAGCGCCCATACAGACCACTGCGAACTTGGCCCCGTCTAGTTCGTACTTCTCGACCATACCGCCGTATCCGCGCCCCGTCAGTTTGCCGTACTCTACGTCCATTGTGTATATGGCCCTCTTGGCCTCTTGATGCGCCTTGTATATGTTCTTAAGGTGTTCTGCATGTATCCTATCGTCTAAAGGTACGTTGCCCATGGTTATCGGCTCGCCGGGCCTGAACCTGAGCGGGAGGTCGGGATTTCTGGGAGGCAGGAACTTATCGACGACCTCTTGTGGCGGCAACTCTATGGTCTCCACCGTATGGCTCAAGACAAACCCGTCGAGACCTACGGCGACAGGCACGTAGGCGCTCTCGGCCAGCCTGAAGGCCTGTAGGGTCAGATCGAAGGCCTCTTGTACCGTAGAGGCCATGGCGACGGCCCAGCCCGAGTCCCTTATTGCTAGTATGTCGTTGTGTTCGTCGTGGATATTCCAAGGCGGGCCTAGAGTCCTGGTGACTACGGCCATCACTATGGGGGCGCGGCTCGCGGCGGCCCACCACAACATCTCGTACATATAGAAGAGCCCGTGGCTGCTTGTAGCAGTAAAGGCGCGGGCGCCCGCCATGGCCGCCCCGTACACGACCGCCAGCGCCGAGAATTCGGACTCCACATTTATGAAGCTGGCTTTGAGCTCGCCTTTGGCTACAAACTCGGAGAGCTTCTCCACTATAGTGGTCTGGGGGGTTATGGGATATGCCGAAATCACGTGGGGTCTCGCCATCTTGACCGCATTGGCCACCGCGTAGTTTCCAGTAAGTGCGGTCTTAATTGTAGCGAGCGCCCTCATAGGCCGGCCTCCGGCACCATCTCTATCGCCTTAGTGGGGCATTCGTGCGCACATATGCCGCAGCCCTTACAGTAGGTGTAGTCTATTTTTATCTTCTGGCCCTTCTCCCAGTCTATAACGGACTCGGGACAGTAGAGCCAACAGATGCCGCAGTCTATACACTTGGCTAAATTCACGACGGGCTTTAAGGTGCGCCACGTGCCGGTTAAGCCGCCTGAGCCCAACGCAGGCCTCGATATGGGGAGGAGAGCGGTTTCCACGTAGGTTAGATCGTCTCTAGTATTTATGTTTTATATATAGTAATATAGAGATGGCCACATCGAATACACATGGCAGAAGTTCATCAATAAAGGCGGCTTAATGCACTATTTCCTTAAAAATATCTGTTCTAATTTTTCTCGTTCTAACTTGTTTTTTGGGAACAAAATAGGGGCTTCGATCCGCCAGCTATATAGGGCTATAAATTTTATAAAGGTAGATCCTTCATGGTGATGTGATCGAAGTAGTCTTCTTCGGGAGGGGAGGCATGGGCGCAGTGACGGCCGCACAGCTCCTCGCCCGTGTGGCCACAATAGAGGGGAAGTTCGGACAGGCGATACCGGAATTCGGCGCGGAGCGCAGAGGCGCTATAGTCCGCGCCTATTTGCGTATAGACGACAAGCCCGTCGAGGTCCACTCGGCCGTAGTTGCGGGGGACTACGTAGTGGTGCTAGACGGCCGCATCATATCGCAGACCAATATCAAGGCCTACGGGAGGCCCAACGCGGTGTATATAGTCAACACGAAGGAGGAGGCGCCTTGGTATATCGCCATAGACGCCACATCCATAGCCCTAAAGCACGGCCTCGTGGCGACCGGATGGCCTCTAGTCAACATGATCATGGCCAGCGCCTTTGCGGCCGTCAGCGGCGTGGTTACTATAGAGGGGATCGTGAAGACGATCCCGGAGTTCGTGCCGGCTAGAGCCGTAAAGGCGAATATAGAGGCGGCAAAAGAGGCCTATGAGTTGATGTTAAAACGGGCTGTTAGGACCTCCTGAGCAACACCACGACAACGGCTATAATTAACGCCGACGCGACCACCATCGCCACGGTCGTGTTGGGCGGAGGAGGCGGCGTCACATTCCTCCCGACGCTGGCCGTATTAGTCGGGGTATATATGGGGGATATACTCCTCACCTTCAAGCCGCAGTGAGCCGGCTTTACTACATAGCCGGGCACATCTGTTGGAGAAACTGGCAGATATAGGCCGATGGGCCCGTTCAGGGAGGCATTTAGGGGCACTTCGTTGAGGCCTGGCTTTAGGCGCACCTCGACGCATTTGCCGTCTAGACTTAAGGCTATTAACGCTGGGCGGCCAAGGCCGTTTTCTATTTGGAGCACGGTCTCATTGCCCCTAGGGGCTATCTTCACGGCTATTTTGCTTAAGGAGCTATTTATCGCGTTGAGTATCGCACTGGTGTATATCAGAGGCTGTAGGCTAAACCACCCCGGCCCGTAGTTAGGAGGACCTGTCTGCCAAGTCCAATCGCTGCCCTCGGCTATGTATAGGTAGTTCCACAAGGTGGAAAGCTCGTCTGTGGAGTTGGGTATGTCGGCCGGATTCAGCTTGACTACAGGCGATGGGGCTCCGCCCAGGGCTTTTGTGTAGGCCACCAAGTATTCTCTCGCCAAGCCGACTGCCCGCCATATCGCTATTTTTCCGGGATATCCATTATTCCAATTATTTAGGTTCAAAGCCCAAGAGCTTTCGGGCAGATTTGTGACCACATATTTGGTATGAGACGCTATGGCTTGCGAGGCGGTCTCTGTGATCAGCCAAACGCCTGAGTATTGCGCCAGCGCCTGATATATCGCATATAGATCCTTCGGTCCCGTCATGGAGTTAAAAATGAGCGGGTTCTCCCCGTCGAGGGCCACGACCACCACAGCGCCTGGCCTCTTCATATATATTCTCGCTAGATACTGTATCAATAATTGTTTCACTAAATTTGTATCAGATAATGTAAATAAATAGAATGAGAATAAATTGGAGAGAGTATCATCCCTAAAGAGCACATATATATAGTGGCCTTCGCTATCCTCGACGATATACGGCACATAGGGGTCCTGAGACCCGTTTACATATGTAGCATAGGGCAGGAAGGCTTGTGCGTCGAGTATCGTACAGTTGAGCCCAGCCTCTTGGTACAAATGCACCAGGCCCATATTGAACGCCATCTCGGGGGTCCAGACACAAGAGGTATTCGCTCCGAATACCTCCTCGACGGCCTTTTTGCCCATTATTAGTTGCGCCAATATGTCGCCGCCCCATCCGTTATCGTAGACAATGGCCTCGAGGGGGTGATAGAAAGGCACAGTCAACACCTCAATACGGCCCTCTTGTATTAGCTTTCTGTATAGCGCCAAGGTCTTGTTAACCGCCTCTATGTCGTAAGTTATGTTGCCAGGGTAATAGCCTATGTACTTAAACCCGCTGGGTCCCTCCGCCAAGAGGGCCTCCCATTGGTATAACAACACAGGCGTGAAGTCTATGGAGACATTTACGTCGAATTGGCTCAACAACATGGCCTGTAATTCATACGAGCCGACATAGCGCCCCTCCCATTTGAAGTCCTCGCCTGTATGTAATGGGACCCACGGCATGGCCCAAGTTCCGTTGGGCTCTACGTAGAGCGGCTGGTGCATATTCCACACAATAACTAGACTTACGGGGGGCTTCCCGGTTGTATTGAGCACATAGAAGTCCGGAAGCGTGGCGTTCAGCAAGATGGAGCCGCCCGACGTTACGACCAAGACCGGCTTATAGACGCCCTGCGGCAGATCGACCCTAAAGGTGAAATTCGCTAGGTTCAGCCCCTGTTGGAGCGTGGCGTTCCTCACAAGCCTTGTAGGTCCCACCAAGAGGGCCATTGAGACATTTAGAGGCTCTGAGGGGTTCTGGAGGCCCAGAGATACATGGGCGTTTTCTCCTACCGTATAGACGTATTTGTCATAGGGATATATGGGAGATAGAGACAACCTGGCGCAGGTTATCTGCGCCGCGAAGTTGGTCCCGTTGTTAGAAATCCAAGCCCCAGTCGAGACGTCGTGGTAGACCCACTGGACCCACTGGCCCGGCTTAAAGGGGCCCAACAGTACAGTGTAGTTGCCCCACAGCGGGTTATACGACATCTCTACATCGGTGGTATTGACCCAAGGCAGTCCGGTCTGGGGGCCTGAAGTCAAGCCGTAGTGCATGACGAAGATGTCGGGGGCTCTGCCGACTGCGGTCACTAGAAGGCTACAGTTGGGCAGGACCTCTACAGCAGTAGCGCCGACGTTGGGCGGGTTTATCTCGACGTTCCAATTCCAATAGGGAGTTCCTTGATAGTTTATCCAGACGCCTGCCGTCGAGTCGTAGAAGACAAAGGCGACCCAAGTGCCGTTTTTAAACGGCCCTATAGTGGCGCTATAGTTGGCGCCAGTCCACGACATCTGCGTGTCGTTTATTACGGTCCAGGGGCCTTGCGGATACGGCTCTAGCCCCCAATGTAGTACAACTTTATGTCCATATGGAATCCCGAAAATATACACAGTTAGATACCCGCTGGGAGACACAGAAAAACCGACTTGGTATTGGCTCCAAACCGCTGGCGCTGTTAGCAACAACAGTAAGAGAGGCCAGACCTTCATGGTAATTATAGATCTTTATTAAAGTATATAAATGTAGATAAGACGCAGATCTGCCGGAAGATATACCGGGGCATTGGAGCAACAGTTAAATAGAGGTGGGACACAATACTAGTATGAAGGGACTCGGTAGAACGGCCTCTATAGCCATTGCCGTTGTTGTCGTAGTTATAATAATCGCCATAGCGGCGGCATATTACGCCACAAGGCCCCCATCGCCGGCCCCCTCCACGACTAGCGTCCCGCCTTCCACCACGTCGTCTACTATAAGTACTACGACGACATCTGCGCTGCCCTCTACAACTCCGCCCTTCTCTCTCAGCTCTCTGTTGAATCCCAACTTCGTCTGTAACCAACTTCTCGGAGGCAAGACTGTCACCATAACGGTCTGGGATACCTACGGCCCCACTGAGGACAAGGCGTTCAACGCAACACGGCCCCACTGAGGACAAGGCGTTCAACGCAA
>JBEULO010000043.1:2133-17390 GCA_041287225.1 Thermoproteus sp. | reverse complement strand
CTCTGGCCTCCTTCACACAAGCATACCCCTGTATAAAAGTCCAAGTGACGCCGGGCGTGTCTATAGCTACGGCGAACTTCGTGAGCGCCGCTAAGGCCGGGCAGGCGCCCAACGTGTATAGGGATACGAGCGACGACGCCGGTAAGCTCTTCGCGGCTGGCTTGTTAGTCAATATAAGCCAGTACATCAACCCGGCCGACATATCTGCGTCGTATATACCCATAGCCGTCCAGAACTTCATGTTGGGCAACTCGATATACGGCCTGCCGGACAATGTCAACTACATAGTCATGTACTACAACAAGAAGTACCTGAACAACACCTTGACCCAGAAGATGTTTGGAGTAAATGTGGACCAGTTGAACACAAACCAGCTCCTACAGCTGTGCCAATATATAAACAGCACCTACAAGGTCTGGTGTATAGCATATGGGGCGGGCCAGGAGTGGGGCTATAGGTTCGCGGCGTGGTTTGCTGGGTTCGGCGGGCAGATATTCGACCAGAGCGGAATGCCCCATTTGAACTCGAGCGCCATGGTCCAAGCCATGCACTTCTGGTACAACATGACCTATATCTGGAAGTATAACGCGCCTGGCGTCACTCCGAGTATAGAACAACAGCTGTTCACTCAGAACATGGCGGCAATAATATTTGATGGGCCTTGGGACTTGAAGATATACCAACAGGCGCTAGGCCCCAATTTGGGAGCCGCTCCTCTGCCCGTAATTTCGGCCACGGGCAAGAGGGCGGCGCCGTTTATAGGCTCGACCGGCTGGGTTGTCGCCTCTCCACAAGCCAGCGGCGCCTCCACCCAACAGATATACGCCTCGCTGGCCTTCGTGGCATATGTCACGAGCAAAGATGCCGAGATGAACCTATGGAATTATGCCGGCGATCTCCCGGCCCAGAAGGAAGCCTACAACTCCGTCATGTCGCTATTGAACTCTGGAGCCTTGCAGCCGGCGTATATGAACGACGTGTATAAGGGCATATTAGAACAAGCGCAGTACGGCCAGAAGTTCCCCAACATACCGCAGATGAGCTTCTACTGGCCGTGTTTCCACCAATACTTCACGCTCTTCTTTGCCAACAGGACTATAACTGCAGACCAAGCCGCCCAGGAGATGCAGAGCTGTATGATTTCGAACATGCAACAGGCCGGCCTATTGCCGTCCTCCTAATGGCTTCAAAGAGAACAATTTTTTTCAATTACCTTTATTTGCTTCCTATAGTTGTTTTAGTAGCATTTCTATCATTATATCCAATTGCATATACTGTATATATTTCATTTACCAATTTTAATTTATATCATTTCTTTAAATACCAGTGGGTTGGACTTTCTAATTATGTAATAGTATTGACCAGCAAGACTTTTTGGACCGTCTTGTTGAATACGGCGATCTGGACTGTAGGCAGTTTGGTCCCAATGATGGCGGTCGGCTTCCTCCTGGCGTTAATACTGAACCAGAAGGACCTAAGGGGGAGGACTCTGTTTTTTTCGCTTTTGTTGATCCCCTGGGCCTTTCCGGCCTTTATATCGCTGATAGTATGGCAGGGCATGTGGAACTGGAAATACGGGATAGTGAACAAGATATTGGCGCTATTCGGCGTCAAGCCCATCGACTGGTTCGATATAGTGCCCATGGCTTGGGTCATGTTGATATTGACCAACTTATGGCTGTCGTTCCCCTACTACACATCGGTCTTCTTGTCGGCGCTCCAGAGCATCCCCGAGGAGCTGTACTCAATAGCTCAAATAGACGGCGCGAGCCGTCTAGCCCGTTTTAGGTACATAACGTTCCCCCTGATGAGGAGGACTATAGCCTTTGTGGGCATAGGCGGCTTCGTGTTTACGTGGAATAACTTCTATCCGATCTACATACTGACTGGAGGGGGGCCCGGCATCGCCACCAACATCTTGGTGGTCTACGCCTATCAGGAGGCGTTTAGCAACAGTCTCTACAACTTCGCGGCGGTCTATTCGGTGATCGACGCGGCTATACTGATAGCAATGGCGGTAATTATGCTTAAATTCTCAGGCGTATTAGAGACAATAACATGAAGTTCTGGGACGTAGTAAGATTGGCCATATCCTACATCGTTCTGGTGATATCGGTCGTAATAGCGGTCTTCCCGATATACTACATCGTAATAACGTCGTTTAGCAACATAGCGACTATAGCCTCCATAAGCGTCAACAGCCTAGTACCACAACCGAGAGGCTTGACGCTGGAGGCCTATAGGGCCATCCTCCTCGAAAACCCGTTCTTCTTGTGGTTGAGAAATAGCCTCATAATGGCCAGCGCCACCGTGGCGATTTCTATATTACTGGCGTTTATATCAGGCGCTGCCCTCTCTAGGCTGAACGTGCCAGGGAAGAGGGCCTTGATGATCACTGTATACGTCTTGACGTTCTTCCCCATGACGGTCTCAGTACTGCCTCTATATTTGATGTTTTCCACCCTCCATCTAATAAATACATATTATGGACTAATTATAGCATATTCTAGCGGTACATCTATTTATGGTGCATATTTAGTAAAATTGTTTTTGGATTCAATACCTAAGGAATATGAGGAGGCGGCTATGATAGACGGCCTCTCCAGATTCGGCGCATTTATGAGGATATTGTTACCTCTCAGCAAGCCGGTCTTGGCCTTTATAGGGCTGTTGGCGTTCATGGGCGCCTATACCGACTACGCAATGGCCAACGTGTTCATTACGAGCAAGGACCTATGGACCTTGACGTTGGGCATGTGGTACCTTTCGTTCACCAATAGGTCCACCCTCTATAACGTCCTGGCCGCATTTGCCGTGTTGATGGGAGTGCCGATAATGGCGGTGTTCCTTGCATTTCAGAGATACCTAACTAGGATGTACACAATGAGCGGCGTCAAGGGTTAACAACGCCTTTTATGTTCGGCCGCCCCAACAGGGGCCCTCCTCTCGACGGGCCACCTGCCGCCATCTATTGAATATACGGGCACGTCGGCCTCTACGACTCCGCGGGCGTCCACGACGACGGGGCTTTTCATATGTCTAACGAGCTCGCTGGCCTTGATCTTATATGCGCTGTGGTCTGTCGATATTATGGCCAGCGAGGCGCCCGCCAGGGCCTCGTCTAGGCTATGCGTGAGCCGGATTCCTAGCTTCTCCAAGGCGCGGTCCTGTTTGACGTAGGGGTCGTGGACCACTATGTTTTGGGGCTTTATCCCGAAGTCGAGCAGGGCGGCGATTATGTCGTATGTGGGGCTACGTCTCGTGTCGTCCACATCGCCCCTAAAGGCCAGGCCCAACACGGCTATTTTGGCCTCGACTGGGTTGACCCCCCCTCTGATCATAGCCCTGATGGCCGCCTCGGCGACCCTATGGGGCTGTTCCTCGTTTATGGCGCGGGCGGTTGCGGTGAGGGGCAGATCCAAGCCGGCCCTCTCGGCGATCCACATGAGGAAGTAGGGATACACCGGGATGCAACTCCCGCCGACGCCGGCGCCCGGCTTGTGGACGTGGCTGTAGGGCTGGCTGTTCGCCGCTGTTCGGGCCTCCGCGAAGGGGACGCCTAAGGCGCTCGCTAGGCGGGCCATCTCGTTGGCGAGCGCTATGTTGACATCCCTATAGACGCCCTCTAATAGCTTCTCGAACTCGGCCGCCCTTATCGACGAGAGCTTTATGACGCCCCTCTTGGCTATCCTCTTGTAGAGGGCGGCGGCCTCCTCGGCGCTCTTGGGGCCGACGCCGGCTACGACCTTGGGGTAGTTCTCCTCGATGTCCTTAAGGGCATGTCCCACCATTATGCGCTCGGGGCTGTAGGCGAGGTAGAAGTCCTCTTCTGCTGTGAGGCCTGACTCCTCCAAGACGGGCCTCACCACCTCTTCTGTGGTGCCCGGAGGCACGCTGGACTCTACTATCACTAAGTCCTCCCTTTTTAGCCCCTGGGCTATGGCCCTCGCCGCTGAGATCAAGGCCGAGAAGTCGACCTCTATGCTGGGCCTAGTGGCTACAAGATGTACAGGTACCGCTATTATTTTGACTTTGCTCTTTATGGAGGCCACATCGCCGTCGGTTGTCGCCAACATCCGCCCGGCCTTAATGGCCTCCTCTACGGCCCGCCTCACGTCGTCCTCTACGTATTCGACCACGCCGTTGCTGAGAGAGGCCACCTTCTCGGGGTCCACATCAACGCCTATTATTTTCGCACCAGCGCGGCTCCAAGCGGCGGCGAGGGCGAGGCCCACGTAGCCGAGGCCGTAAACAGAAACGACCAACTCGCCCCTATCGAGGAGTTCCGCCAACATAACCGCGCGGTTTGCGGCTACTTATAAGTCTACTTTAAATAGGGCCTATACCAACTATCGCCGAGGGACGGCCTCAAGACGCTGGAGGTGGCGGCCACGACATTGACGCCTCTAAGCACGGCCTCCCTTATTATCTGCACGTCGAGGGGGAGGCTCGGCCCGTAGTGCGCCAAGGTGTCGTTGGGGATTACTAACACCTCGCCCTTCGAGCAAGCCCTGCACTTGATCGTGCGGATCCAAGCTACTTCTTCGAGCCTGGGCGTTTTTGTCTTGCCTTCATATATTATCAATGCAGGGTCTATCCTCTCCACAAGCCTCGCGATTTGCTCCAGCGGCCCCAAGAAGTGGTAGACGCAGTGGAGGCCCCTCACGTACTTAACGCCGGCCGCTTCGAGCACAGATGCGGTAAATGACTCGCGGCAAGCCACATCGTAGCCTCCCAGCTGGAAGACCACCAAGACGTCTTGAGCCGCGGCGGTCCCCCTCAAGAGGTCCTTATATACTCCCGATATGTATTCGCCCTCCTCGTCTGCGTCGAGGAGGCGGGCGACGAACATGAAGTTGCCAACTACGTCGTCTATGCTGGTGGGGGTCTCGACTACAGCCACAGGCGCTATTCTGTCAAGTAAGTCCACTAAATCCCTCTGCACCGGATAGTAGGCCACTATGAGGTCCGGCTCCACGGCCCTTATGGCCTCTATCTCGGCATGTGTGAAGGACGCCACGTGCGGCGTCTTGAGGGCCTCGCGGGGGCGGTAGGAAAAGACGTCCCTGCCGACCAGCCTATCGCCGAGACCGGCCACGTAAAGGAACTCGGTTATGGACGGGTTCAACGAGACTACGCGGCGCGGAGTGTAGTCTAGGGGCCTCGTGAGCCAAGGCATGTCAAGGCCTCAAGACGGGCGTCTTGCCGAACCCCGGCACTTCGAAGTATTGGCCTGATGCCGGGAAGACCCTAACCCCGACGGGCCTCCCCTTCGTCTTGGCGATGGCCTCTAGGTCCAACAGGATGTTCCTCAGGGTCTCCGAATCGGCCTCTATCGGCGCCATGTCCAGCCCAGCGACGCAAGTAGAGGCGTATGAGGCCAGCTTGTAGAGGTCCAAGACCTCCCTCTCGACCAGCCTCTTGAGCTCTTCGTCTTCGGCTAGAGGCAACATGACTTCGCTGAACCCCAACAGCTTGACCCCCGAGGACCATATGGCCTCGTTGAGCATGCGGATGGAGCGGTGAGTTCCCCATCGCCCCACCTCCACGCCGAAGACTCGCCTTATAGCCTTGGCGACCGACTTCTCGCCCCACGGCGAGAGGCTGCCGTCCACGCCTAGAAAGGCCTCTCCTATCGAGTCGGCGAAGGATCTGCCTACGTCTTCGGCCCGTTTGAGGACTTCTGCTATATCTGCGAGGGAGTTGATATCGTCTGGATACAACAGCGAGAGGGACACGCCTTCCGACTTCACTATCGCGGCAGGATAGTAGGGGCTATCGTAGACGTAGCCGCCCAGTAGGAGCGCCACATTTCTAGCCAGCTCAGGCTCCCCCCTCCTATCTATATTTCTGAGGAATTTCAAATAGCGGTCTATAGACGCCACGGTCGCGAAGATCCCGTAGGTCCTCACCAAGTCTTCGAGGTCCTCGTCCTCGTAGATGCCCACGGCTATATACTCCACGCCGAGCTCCTCCAACGCCTTCACTGCCTGCAACAAGCCCTTCCTAGGCGGCGTCTTGACCGAGACCCTCACAGTCAGGGGGCCCAGCCTCTTCGCCCCCTCTAAGAACCTGACGACTCTCTCCGGGTCGAAGTCCCAATTGATGTTGAGCGCAACGGCTCTGACCTCCATGGATGGGATGGGGCCGGTATTAATAATACCACGTGAGCGTATGGGCGTGTTCAGGCGGATAGGAGCCGAGCGCATGGGCCTTACAGATAGACCTAAACGGACACTGGCCGCATTTGGGGAACTCCCTAATGCAGACCCGCCTGCCGAAAGACCACAAGAAGTCGTCCAGCGTGAATGGGTCGACCCCCGAGAACTTAGCGACGAGCCTCCAAGCCAGTTTGACTTTATTCCTCACCTCGACGTCCTCCTCCCTATCGAGCTCGACGCCCAAGAAGAGGAACTTATAATCCACGTCCACTATGCCCAACCTATATGCGATTCTGGACAGATGGTTGTCCACAGGCACGTCGAAGTTCTCAGGGTCTACAAACTTCACGAGCCCGCGCCCGTCTAGGAATTTGGCGAGAAGCAAGACTTTCTTCCTCACGGGGTCCTCATACGCCCTTATGTGCCGTAGCCTCTCGGCCAGTTGAGCTACGGCGTTAGGCACCAACGCCTCGAATCCGCCTGCCAGCAACGCCTTACGGCCTAGATCCCTCAAGAGGAAGAGGCGGACGTTGAAGTCCCACACCTTCTCGCCGCCTATAGAGAATAGACGCTCGGCGTCTTTTGGAGTGAGCTCGGCCAGCCTCTCGGCCTTGAAGAGCCCGTCGTCATAGGCCTTCCTGCCGAGCCTCCAGAGGGCGTCGGCCCCGTGGAAGAACTCGCCGTCTATATAGCCCTTGAAGGGGCCCAGCGGCGTCGAGGTCCTGTGGTCAACGGCCACCATCGAGACGAAATAGGCCAGTTGGTCCTCTCTGGGGTCGTCTAGAGGCGGGTAGAACCTCCCATCCAAATATCTGTCCCTCTCTAGCCTCAATATCTTTATCACGTCGGCGACCGCCCGCGTCTTGTCCACATCGATAATGGCCTCCACGAAACATCTCCGGTAAATAATTTTGAGGCGCGATAAGCTCTTAACCTCTAGCCTCCGGCCGTATATGCGCCTATGCGTAGTGGCCAAGGGCTCTATAGCGGTCGCCCACAAGCCCTCTTTTTCGCCCATAATGGGCTCCCTGCACGGACATGACTACACGATTAGAGTAGCCGTGTGCGGCCCCGACGACGTGGACTACGTCGTAGACGCCGACGAGCTACAACAGAGGCTTAACGCCCTCCTTGCGGAAATGAACGGCAAATACCTCAAGTCAAGTCGAGAGGAGTCGGCGCCGGAGCCCTACTACGAGGTCCCCTGCGGGCCCCACGGAGTGACCGGCGAATGTTTGGCGAGACATATAGCGAGGTCCCTCGGAGCCACGTGGGTCGAAGTGTGCGAGGGAGGGCTGACTTCTCCTTGCTTTTACTACGGGCCTTGACGTAGAGCCTCCCTCAACTTTGCGTCCGCCTGGGCGAGCCTCCCCGACAGGGCCCTCCTCCACATGGCGTTGAATTTGATATATCCAGAGCTCCTCTCGAGCACCACGTCGCGTTGGAAGTCGCCGTTGAGGACCTCCTCGACGGCTCTCGCCGCGGCTCGCCTCAACGCGGCCTTGTACCCGGCCAGCCTGGCCAGCTGGCCGTAGGCATCTACAGGCGACTGGAGCCTCAACGCGCCGTACGGCCCGACCAGCGCCATAAGCCTAGCGAGTTCTGCCAGTTCGCCAGAGCCGTAGAGCTCAAGGGCGGCCAGCTCGGGCGGCACTCCGGCTCCGACCATCAAGTCGAAGGCGACCTCTATGGCGGCCAATAGCGCGGCCTTAAGCACTTGCTCCCCCAGGAGATCTGCGACCGCCTCATCTCTCGGCGACGCCTCAAGGGCGAACCCGCCCTGTTTGAAGGCCCCCGCGGCCGTTGCGACCGCCAAGACCTCCTCCAACGCGTTGCCCGAGACGTCTTCGATGACGCCTATAATGGCCGCGTAGCCCCTGCCCTGTAGGTACCTATCGCGTATGGCGGGGCCCGGCGCCTTGGGCACGAAGAGCACCGCGTCGAGGTCCTTCGGGACTTCTATCATGCCGAACGCCGCCGGAAGCCCGCTGGTCAACACCAAGACTTTGCCGGAATGAAGGCCCGGCACGACCTCGGTCCTATATATCTCGGGCGTCACGTCGTCGGGCAGGGCCAAGACTACTACGTCCCCCAGCTCCGCCACCTCCGGTATGGGCCTCGCCTCGAAGCCATCGGCTCTGGCCCTCCTGGCGTACTCGCTCCCCAAAACGTCGCCGACTATGACCGACATACCGGAGTCCCTCAAGTTCAGCGCGAGGGACCTCCCGACGTTGCCGTAGCCCACAACCGCTATGGTCCTCCCCTTGAGGAGATCGGCTTTTCCCTCCTTGAAGATCCTCACAGGGCCTCGGTGCGGCCTCCCTTTTAAATGTGGACTAAGCTAATAAGGCTGGAGACGGTACGAGCCATGAGAGTCAACGTCAAAATAATGGCGCCGCTTTATTTCGGCCTGAACTCGATAGATCAAATTTCGCTTGATTTAAACCTAGAGGAAGGTTCCACCGTAAGGGACGCCGTTGATATATTAAATACATTATATCCCGGTTTTAAGAACAAAATATTAGATGGAGATAAATTAATAAAGATGCACGATATATTAGTAAATGGAAGGTCTATAGACTTCCTAGACGGCCTTAAGACTCGGCTTAAAGACGGCGACAAAATCCTAATAGTGTCTCCATTTGGAGGCTAATATTTATTTCTAGATAAAAATCCTTATTAATATCGATACAGAACCAGACATGGCGGTATTTAGAGTGGCTAGAATAGACTTATCTACAGAAAAAGTGACCGAAGAGGTCTATAAGGACGATATCCTCAAGAAGTTCCTAGGCGGCAGAGGGCTCGGCTCCTATCTGGCCCTAAAGGAGATACCTAAGGGCGTGGATCCCCTCTCTCCGAGCAATAGGCTCTACATATTCGCCGGGCCTCTCTCGGCGATGGTCAACCTATCGACCAGCAGGGTTACTGTGGTGACCAAGTCGCCGCTCACGGGGTCTATAACTCACGCAAATGCTGGCGGGAACTTCGCCTATTGGCTCAGAAAATCGGGCTACGACGGACTTATAATAGAGGGGACCGCCGAAGATCCAGTCTATATAGTAGTCAGGGACGGCGACGTGGTCGTGAAGCCCGCCAAACACCTGTGGGGCAAGTGGACGGGCGCCGCCATAAAGGCGATACTCAGAGAGAACGGATTCCCCGAGGAGGAAAAAGCCGCAGGCGTCGCGGTGGTGGGCCCCGCCGGCGAGAACCTCTCAAAGATAGCGGGCATCAGGATGTCGGACTACGAACGGTTTGCCGGCAGAGGAGGCGTCGGCGCGGTCATGGGTTCCAAGAAGCTGAAGGGAATTCTCGTATGGGGAACCCGCGACCTGTTGCGCGACGTAAAGGACAGGGCTAAATTCATAGCCGAATCCACGAAGTTGGCGCAACGCCTAATGTCCGGCCCTACGGCCAAGGCGCTACATATATACGGCACCAACCTGCTGACGGCTGTCATAAACAGCCTGGGAGGCTACCCCATAAGGAACTTCGAGACTGGATACGCCGAGGAGGCCGACAAGCTGACCGGCGAATACATAAAGAAGAACTATGTGGTCGAGACCCACGCCTGTATGATGTGCCCCATAGCCTGTACGCAACACGTAATGGTCAGAAGCGGACCCTTTAAGTTTGTCGGTAAGGCCAAATATGAATATGAAAATACATGGAGCTTGGGCGGCAACATCGGCCTCTTCGACCCCGAAGCCGACTTGCGGTTGCAGAAACTCGCCAACGAGCTGGGGTTCGACACCATATCGCTGGGCAACACGCTGGCCGCGGCGATCGAGCTCGCCCGTAGGGGCAAGTTAAAACTCGACATCAATTGGGGCGACGCGGGGGCGTTGGTGGACCTAGTCATAAGGACCGCCAATAGGAGCGATATCGGCGACGATCTCGCCGAGGGGGACTACAGACTGGCTCTGAAATACGGAGACCCCTCGGTCTTCAGGGGGTCTAGAGGACAGGGGCTACCCGCCTACGACCCCAGAGCCCTAAAGGGCTTCTCGTTGAGCTACTTCACCGCCAACCGCGGAGGCGACCACCTAGAGGCCTACAGCCCCACCTGGGAGGTGTTGGGAGTGCCCGAGAAGGTAGATCCGCTCTGCGAGACGCCCGAATGCATAGAAAAGCAGGCCCGGATAGTCGTATATGCGCAACACCTCATGGCTCTGACGGACTCGGTCACCTACTGCAAATTCGCCACGTTGGATCACGAGGGCATCTTCGAGAAGGACTTGGCCCACCTCTTCAACCTCGCCTACGAGTGGGACGTGACACCTGAGGACATGCTAGCTATAGGCGAACGTATATTCAACGTGGAGAGGCTGTTCCACGTCAAGGAGGGCAAGTGGGTCAGAGACGAATTGAATCCGCACTTCAGGAACCCGCTGCCCAGCGGGCCCGCCAAAGGCCATTCGTCGGCTAAGATGTTCGACGAGGGCATAAAGATCTACTACAAGTTGAGGGGCTGGGTAGACGGGAAGCCCACTTACGACACCTTGAAGAGGCTGGGCCTAGAGGAGTTCCAATACCTCCTATAAGCTTATTTAAAAGCGAATATTTTTCCCCCATGATTATAAAAGTGAGGTATCTAGCTACCCTATATGACTTAATTGGCGTCATGAAAGAGGCGGTCGAAGTCCCTGAGGGGATAACCGTGCTCGACTTGGTGAAGATTCTGGACGAAAGACATGAGGGGAAGCTCTCGAGGGAGATACTAGACGGGGATAGGCTCAAGGACGAATACAACGTGCTCGTGAACGGACGGGCCGTGGACTATCTGGCCGGCATGGCCACCAAGTTGAAAGACGGCGACGAGGTCGTGTTCATGCCGCCAGTAGGGGGCGGCTAACGCAAACCTAATTTACCACTTGCCGAACCTCTTTGTGGGTAATGGCGAGAAGCTTAAACGGACTACTTTTTGGCTGTCGGAGGCGATAGTTAAGAAGATGGACCTCCTAATCGCTAAGGGCATCTTCGTCTCTAGGGGAGAGGCGATAAGGACGGCCCTCGATCTTTATTTCAATGGGACCGCCAAGAGGTGGCTCGAGATGTACTATAAGAGGCGGAGGGCCGAGTTGAACGACTTGTAGGGCTAGGCCTTGACCTCGTACCTCCCGTCGGGCCAGACCGTGGCGGTGGCCCTCCTGGTGGCCCAACAGCTGAACACTACGGCAAGCGCGAAGGTGGCTGGGTGCCTATACGCGTACTCTATATGTACGTCTAATGCGGTCACACTGCCCCCGACGCCATGGGCGCCGAGGCCCAACTTGTTCACGGCCTTCAAGAGGGCCTCTTCCATCTTGGCCACTTCGGGGTTCTGGCTCCTCGACCCCACAGGTCTGAGCGTGGCCGCCTTTTTGGCCAGTTTTGCCGCGGCGTCTAGAGTGGGCCCTATCCCGATGCCGACTATTACGGGGGGACAGGGCATGGGCCCGGCGTCTACAACCGCCTCGAGGACTATTCTCGGCAGTTCTCTAAGGGCTACGCCGGGCGGCAATACCATGGCCTTCCCAGGCAACTCGGAGCCGCCTCCTTTAGGCACGTAGGTGAATTGTAAGTAGTCCCCGTCGAATAGCTCCACGTCGAAAACGGGGACGCCGACCCCCGTGTTATCGCCTGGGTTCTTCTCAGTGAAGGGATCCGCGGTGTTGGGCCTCAGCGGCAGTTCTTTAGTGGTTTGCCTCACAGCCTCTGTGAGTATAGAGAGCACCTTGCTTCTAATCGGAAATCCGTCTCCCAACTTCACAAAGAAGGTAGGGACCCCCGTGTCTTGGCAGACGGCCGACGTAGAGCCCACGGCCAGTTCTATATTCTTCAATATCGCGCCCAACTGCACTTTGGCCGCCTCCGACGCCTCAACTTCCTGGGCCCTCCTCAACGCCCCGACGACATCTACAGCTGGCGAGACGCTGGCCTTGACTATCGCCTCCTTTGCTGCCTTCAGGACGACCTCGTCGAGATTCATAGAACTATAGGACCAGATGTAGAAAAATATTACCAATAGAAGTAGTTCTCAACGCCTTTAGCCAGAAAGCGATAAGAAAACCTAAATTGTCTAGAGGAGTTAGCCATAATGGCCATCTACAGGCTCAAAACTCCCCTGAGGGACGAAGATGTGGAGGGGCTTAGGGTCGGCGACACTCTCTACATATCTGGGATTTTGGTCAGCGCGCGGGACGCGGCCCATGCCAGAATGCTTGAATATCTGAGGGAGGGCAAGCCGCTGCCTGTCGACCTAAGGGGCGGCGTGATATACCACGCGGGCCCGGTCGCCAAGAGGGAGGGCGAGGTCTGGCGGATTATAGCCATGGGGCCCACCACTTCCGCCAGGATGGAGGCGTTTGAGGCGGACGTGATAGAAAAGCTCGGCGTCAAGTTGATCATAGGGAAGGGCGGGATGGGGAGGAGAACCGCCGAGGCCATGAGGAGGCACAAGGCGGCATATGCCATATTCACCGGCGGCGCCGGCGTCTTGGCCGCTAGGGCCATCAAGAGGGTAGTCGACGTGTATTGGCTGGATTTGGGCATGGCGGAAGCCATGTGGGTCCTGGAGGTAGAGGACTTCGGCCCGCTGACCGTGATGATAGACCCTACAGGCTATAACTTCTACGACGAGGCTAGGGAAAGGATGAGGTCAAAAATACCAGAACTGGTGGAGGAGCTAAAAGAGGTCTTTAAGGCGTAGCCATCAACGCGGCGATCGACCGCGCGGCCCCTTTTCTGCGTCTAAGCTCAAGCTTTACTGTGCACATAACGTCGGTGCAGCTCACGTCGGCTCCTAGCCTTCTCGCTATAGCCAGCGCCTTTATGTTTTCCCTATACACCTCGGCTCTCACCTTGTCGTAGCCTATCTTTGGGAGCAACACGGCGAATATCTCCGCTATCTTCGTCCCGTAGCCCCTACCTTGAAGGGAGTCGACGACCACGATGGCGGCTTCGACCTCCTCTCTGCCGCATGGAGTCACGTCGACTAGAGCCACAGGTCGCCTCCTCTCTACGACTAAGAAGGTCCTGCCGCCGCAAGACCAAATGCGTCTATATATCGCCGTGGGGTCTCTCACTATTGAGAGGAAGCGCAGATATCTGCTCTCGTCGCCTACCATGGCGTAAAAACGGGCGACTTCGTCGTAGAGTCCTGTTATTTCGTAGTAGTCGAGATCCACGTATCTCTTTACGTTCTTCTTTTAAAAATTTTATTACTCGAAAAGAGTTATTTAAATTTATCTAGAGCAGATGTTATTAAACGATAATTATAATTGATGAAAGTCGAGGAAAATTGCTGTAAATATATAGAGAAATATCGTGATTTTAAGAAATAGAAGTCCCAGCAGACCTAAAGTGCTCTATATGTGTTGCCCTTATATCAGAGTATATTTCGAAGTCCTTATAATTCGATGAGTATAATTTCAAAATAGGTGGACTAATATGGGTTAACTATAATAATACTACCAAAATTTTTATAAGGCATCAAGCGGGAGGTCCCATGCGGGTTAGCATAAGTATAATCAAGGCCGACGTCGGCGGGTGGCCTGGCCACGCTTGGGTCCACCCAAAGATGTTAGAGCTCGCCGCCGAGAGGTTGAAAGAGGCACAAAAACGGGGCTTGCTGATAGACTACTTCGTATATAACGTCGGCGACGACATCTCGTTGTTGATGACCCACACCAAAGGCGAAAACAGCCCCGACATACACGGACTGGCTTGGGAGATATTTAAGGAGGTCACCGAGAAGGTCGCAAAACACTATAAGCTATACGGCGCTGGGCAGGACCTGCTTAAAGACACCTTCTCGGGCAACGTGAGGGGCATGGGCCCCCAGGTGGCCGAAATGGAGATAGACGAAAGGCCGTCAGAGCCTATAGTCACGTTTGCAGCCGACAAGACCGAGCCCGGCGCCTTCAACCTGCCTATGTATAAGATGTTTGCGGACCCCTTCAACACGGCAGGCCTCGTGATAGATCCGGCCATGCATGAAGGCTTTCTCTTCGAGGTGCTAGATGTTTATGAGCATAAAGTTTATTTATTGAAGTCCCCCGAGGATATATATTCGCTGTTGGGCCTAATAGGGACGACAGGTCGCTATATAGTTAGGAGGGTCTACAGGAAGTCCGACGGCGCGCCTGCCGCCGCCGTGAGCGTAGAGAGGCTTAACCTAATCGCTGGCCGTTATGTGGGCAAGGACGACCCCGTCGCGATGGTGAGGGCTCAACACGGCATGCCGGCCGTCGGCGAAGTCCTAGAGGCCTTCGCATATCCCCATCTGGTTCACGGCTGGATGAGGGGAAGCCACGCAGGGCCGTTGATGCCGATGCGTTTCTACCAGATAGATGTCGAGAAGAGGATAGCGATGGGCGCCCGTATGACCCGCTTCGACGGGCCGCCTAAAGTCGGCGCGTTGGGCTGGCAACTACATGACGGGTACCTAGAAGGCCCCGTGGACCTCTTCGACGACCCTGCCTTCGACTACAGCCGCCAGCTCGCCGCGCAGATAACCGACTATATCCGCAGAATGGGTCCGTTCCAGCCCCACCGCCTCCCGCCAGAGGAGATGGAGTACACCACCCTGCCGAAAATATTGGCGAAAGTGGCCGCCTATGGTGCAGACGAGTACGAGAAGAACAAGGATAACTACATTAGGGAGTTGCTAAGCGGCAAGGTGGCCCGAATCGCGCCATCTCATGATTAAAAGCGAAATATTATTTTATAATTACATAAAATGAAGATTTTAATTTATAATTATATAATTATAAAAAATTAAGATTTTTTAAAAAATTATAAAGATTTCATTACATTTTTGTACTTATCTCTGCATAGAGTTCGAAAAAAGATACTATATATTTATCTAGTTTGTATTTAAGTTTAGAATAATATTTCCTAGATAAGTATTTTGAGAAATATTTATAAACTACAAAAGGTCCTGTTTTCATGCCAATCGAAGAGACAAGCTTACCATTCGATGAATATATATATAACGATAAATGGCGCTCTAGGATCATCGACTTAAAGACTTATTGGGATATACATAAGAGGAGTCTAGACGAGTTCGAATCGTTTTGGGCTTCTGTCGCCAAGGAGCTGGAGTGGTTT